>JBEKOZ010000101.1:0-10386 GCA_049521275.1 Bryobacteraceae bacterium
TGCCGCTGGCGTCGCTCGAACTGATCACCGTCATCAATCTGCCCAACGAATCGCATCCCGACGGCATGAACATCACGCTGCGGGGCCTCACCCAGGTCGGGCTCAATATTCGCGAGAAGACCAAAATCGCCAAGGGCCGTTGGTTCCGCGCCGGCCAGCGCGAAGTGGTGGTGGGCAAGTCCATCGCGAAACGCTATCCCGGCGCCGAGCTCGGCAGCAAGCTGCACTTCGGCCGCGGCGATTGGGAAGTGGTGGGCGTGATGGATTCCGATTCCAGCGCCACCAACAGCGAAATTTATGCCGACCTGAACCAGATGGCCGGCGACTTCAACCGCCAGGATGGACCCTCCTCCGCCCTCATTCGCGCAACCGATGCCGTCGCCGCGCAGGCGCTGGTCAATTCCATTAATGACGATCAGCGTCTTAATTCGAACGCGCGCACCGAGCTCGATTATATGGATTCGCAGACCAGCTCCGCCGCGCCGGTGCAGTATCTCGGAGTTTTCGTGGCTATTATTATGGCTGTGGGCTCCAGCTTCGCCGCCATGAATACCATGTACGCCGCGGTCGCGCGCCGCGCGAAAGAAGTCGGCACGTTGCGCGTGCTGGGGTTCTCGCGTGGCAGCATTCTCACCAGCTTTTTCCTCGAATCGCTGCTGTTATCGCTGCTCGGCGGAGCCATCGGCTGCCTGCTGGTGTTGCCTCTCAACACCGTCACCACCGGCATGATGAGCCTGACCAGCTTCAGTGAAATCGCCTTCAATTTTCGCGTCGGACCCGAGGCAATGGCGCTTGGCATCGGTTTTGCATTACTCATGGGCGCCATCGGCGGAGTCTTCCCGGCGCGCATGGCGGCGAAGAAAGAAATTCTAGTCGCCTTGAGGGACATCTAATGCACCTGGTGGCGCGAGCTTTAGCTTCGAGCGGCGGCTTCAGTCGCCGTCCGATAAAGGAAACATGGAAGCCGAACTAAAAGGCCTGCGCATCGACCGCAGCAAGAAACGATCGGAACAACCGTCGCGCTGGGCCACCGGCTGGATTCTCGGTTTCACCGCCCTGATCCTGCTCTCGGCCGGAGGATTCTACGCGTACGGAATGCTCACCCGCGCCACCGACGTCGAGGTGGTGCGCGTTCGCGCCGTTTCCTCCGCGGACGCTGCGCGCGCGGGCGATGTGATCCTCAACGCCACCGGCTACATCGTCGCCGCGCACAAAATCGAACTCGCCGCGAAGGTCGTCGGCAAAGTCGCCTGGATCGGCGTCGAAAAAGCAGACATGGTGAAGAAGGACCAGGAACTGGTCCGCCTCGAAGACGATGAATATCGAGCCCAGGTGCAGCAGGCCAAGGGCTCCCTCGCGAATCTGGAGGCCAGCCTGGCTCGCGCCATGAACGGTTCCCGTCCGGAAGAAATCGCCAAGGCGAAAGCCGATCTCGACAATGCCAAAGCCAACGAGGTCAATGCCAAGGTCACGCTCGATCGCACCCGGAAGCTGGTGGATGAGGGCGTGCTCTCCAAGCAGAGTCTGGACGACGCCCAAGCCAAATACGATAGCGCCGTCGCGCAGACCATCTCCTATTTCAGGACCTACGATCTGGCTAAGCTCGGGCCTCGCAAAGAAGATATCGACGCCGCGCGCGGTTTGGTGGAGCAGTCTAGAGGTCAGCTCGCTCTCGCCGAGACGCAGCTCCAGAACACCATCATTCGCGCTCCGGTCACGGGAACCATTCTGGAGCGCAACGTCGAAAAGGGCGAATTCGTCACCACCGGATTCGTCGGCGACAAGGGCGCCAAAGGCTACGTCGTCTCCATCGCCGACCTGAACGATTTGAAGGTCGAGATCGATGTGAATCAGAATGATTTCGCGAAGCTCGGGCCTCGGCAGAAAGGCATCGTCACCACCGATGCGTTTCCCGACCGCAAGTACGAAGGCGCGATCGACGAAGTTTCGCCCGAAGCGAATCGCCAGAAGGCCACCGTGCAGGTGAAGGTCAGGATTCTTCACCCCGACCAGTATCTGCGCCCCGAAATGAACGCGAGCGTCGCCTTTATTTCCGACGCGAAACCCGTCGATCGCGGCGCGATCGCGAAGCCGTCCATCGTAGTGCCATTGTCGGCCGTGCGCAGCGGCTCGGTATTTGTGATCTCCGACGGCCGCGCGGTGAAACGACCGGTGAAATCAGGCGGAACCACCACCCTCGCGGGCGGCGCGCAGGGCGTGCATATAGAGGATGGCTTGATCGGCGGCGAAGACTTGATCGTGAATCCGCCCGCCGGTTTGAAAGATGGGGACAGGGTAAAGCAAAAATGAGCGACATCGTAATTCAGACACGAAATTTAACCAAAGAGTTCATCCGCGACGAATTTCACGTTGTGGCCCTCAAGGACGCCAACATTGAGATCCACAAAGGCGAGTTCGTCGCCTTGATGGGGCCCTCGGGTTCGGGGAAATCCACGCTCCTCCACTTGGTCGCCGCCATGGACCGCCCGACCGACGGGGAAATCCTCGTGCTTGGTGAAAATCTGCGCGCCCTCAGCGATCGGGAGATCGCCCATTGGCGCAACGTCCACATCGGCTTCGTGTTCCAGAGCTTCAATTTGATCCCGGTGCTCACCGCCATCGAAAATGTCGAGCTGCCGTTGAAGCTCACTTCACTCAAAAAGAAAGAACGCATGGAGCACGCCACCACCGCGCTGCGGCTGGTCGGTCTCGGCGACCGCCTGACGCATCTCCCGCGCCAGCTCTCCGGAGGACAGGAACAGCGGGTCGCCATTGCGCGCGCCATCGTCACCGACCCCGACCTGATCCTTGCCGACGAGCCTACGGGAAACCTCGACGCCGCCTCCGCCATCGAAGTCCTCACTCTGCTTAGCCGCCTCAACAAGGAATTCGGCAAGACCATCGTGATGGTCACGCACGATCCGCACGCCGCCCGCTTCGCCACTAAGATCCGCCATCTGGAAAAAGGCGAACTGTTGGCCGAAGGCCAGGTTCCCGCGGATTACACCACGGTCTAAAATAGCGCGAGCTGCGCCGGCCGCGGCCACAATTCCGGCTCCGCTTGCGGATCAGATTTATCCAATCCGTAGCGCCGCTTAATCCGTTCCACGCGCTCGCGAATCATTTCTGGATACGCGCCCCGCAAATACGCCGCGCGGCCGTATCTTTCTTTATAGCGCCTGAGCAGAGTAGGAAACTGTTGTTCGACAAACGGCAAAAAAACCTGTTTCGAACAAGGCTTCAGGAAAAGAACATTCGACCAAAAATGCTTCGCGCCCGCGCGAGCCGCTGCCTGTGCGAGGGCATCGATCGAGATCTCCATATCGTTGATGAGCGGCATGATCGGCGAGCAGGAAACACGCGTTCGCAAGCCCGCGCGGGCTAATTTCCGCACCGCGTTCAATCGTAAATCCGGCCGCGGGGCCAGCGGTTCCAGCAATCGCGCCAGTTCGCGATCCATCGTGGTTACCGTCATGTGAATCGATAGATAATGCCGCCGCATGACTTCCTTCAGCAGGTCAAGATCGCGCGCGATCAGGTCTGATTTTGTGGTGATCCCCAGGCGATAACCAGCCGTATTCGCAAAGACTTCGAGGATGGAACGAGTGTGTCCGTAGCGGCGCTCGGCCGGCTGATAAGGGTCGGTCGCCGTACCGAGAGCGATGGTCTCGCCCAACGGCAAACGCTCCAATTCCTGGCGGAACGCGACCGGATCGAAATGTTTGACGAAGATTTTTCGCTCGAAATCCATCGGATCGCGCAACTCCATGAATTCATGCGCATAGCGGGCATAACAATATTTACATCCAAATTCGCAGCCCCGATAAGGATTAATGGTCCAACGGAACGGCATATTCTCGCATTTTGTCAAATATTTACGTGTTTCAAGCTCGAAATATTCGACGCGCCGCTTTGACTCGAGCGTCGGGCTTTGGGCGGCGAGGCGAGCGATCCCGACGAGTTCGGCCACTCCTCTATATTCGCCTTATGTTCGCCTTTTGTCAAGCACGATTCTGTTGTCCCCTTCGCGCCTCGTAACGTGTTCACGATCAAGGAATTCAAGCAGAGGAATGGCATACTTTCGGGAGATCCCCGTCCAGGTTTTGAAGTCGGCTACCGAGAATTTCGTCCCGGTTCGAGAGACCAGAATCCCCCGGAGAGCATCGAGAGCGGAGGCGTGGAAAACCAGTTCCTCGTTTATTTTAATGAGTTTACGGTCTCGAAGCAGGATCTGGAGCAGCGAACGGGCGCGGCCAGTCTCGATGCCGGAGCGGGCGAGCACGTCGGCGGTGGAAGGAACCGCCAAGCCAGCATCGCGGAACAGCGTTTCGATTCTCAGGGTTGCCGCTGATTCGTCGGTTTTGAGCGAGATCCGGTGCGAAGCCAGCCGGACGATATCGCCTTCCACGACGATGTCTGGGCAGTCGCGCAAAAGCTCGTCCAGCAGGAAGGGAGGCGAGGCTGGAAGTGCCGCATTACGCAATTCTTCCTTCGCCATTCCCGATAACAGGGGCTTAATTGCGTGAAATCGTGCCAAAATGTCGCCGCAAGACGCCTTAAATGAGGATAATGTGATCTTATTTGGATACCACGGTTCCGTAAATCGGGTGCCGCAGCGTGCAATCAATTCGGCGCCGCTGAGACCATAGACTGATTCGTCGACGGCGACGGCCGCGAGGCCCTTTGTCTCGACTTGATCGAGGCGCTGATTCAGCATGGTTCGCCGCATGCGTTGCGGAGGAGCGGCGTCCAGCACCACTCCGCCGCCGATGGTGACTACGGGCGAGAACATGCGCACGATAAATCGATCGCCGGGAAGAATCAGCAGCGGTTCACGCAGGAGAAACCGGACATGCGCGCGGGAGCCCGGCTTCATTGGATCGAGCGATCGGAGCAGGCGCACCTCGGCCTCGACCTCTGCCGTTCCGGCGTGGAGATGAACCGGGGCGCGGTGTTTCAGCGGACGCGCGCTTTGGAGAAGTTCGAAGGTGGTGTCGATGCATGTGGTCGAGTGAAAGAGTCCAGGAGGAGCGAGCACCATGCCGCGGTGAATTTCCGAGGAGTCGACGCCCGCGAGATTGACGGCTGTGCGTTCGCCCGCCGACGCGCGATTCGTAGGCGAGCCGTGAATTTGCAGGCCGCGCACGCGGGCACGCTTGCCGACGGGGAACAGTTCGACTTCGTCTTCGACGGTCAGTGTTCCAGAAATTAGAGTTCCGGTGACCACGGAGCCGTGGCCGCGCATGGAAAAACTGCGGTCGATGGGAAGGCGGAAGAAATTCGACGCATCCTTTATAGACGCGTTCGACGCGGCTTGGGCCAGAGCTTCACGCAGTTCTGCAATTCCGGCGCCGGTGATCGCGCTGACGGCAACGATGGGCGCATTTTCGAGAAACGATCCGGCTACGAATTCCTCGATTTCCATGCGCGTCAGCTCCAAGGTATCGGCGTCGGCGATATCGCATTTGGTGATGGCGATGACGCCGTGGCGCAGGCCGAGGAGGCGGCAAATCTCGAAATGCTCGCGTGTTTGCGGCATGATGGATTCGCCAGCGGCGACGACCATCAGCACCAGGTCGATACCGCTGGCGCCGGCGAGCATGTTTTTCACGAAGCGCTCATGCCCGGGAACGTCGATGAAGCCGAGCCGCAGCTCGGCAGTGAGGTCGAGATGCGCGAAGCCGAGGTCGATCGAAATGCCGCGCCGTTTTTCTTCGGCCAGGCGGTCGGTATCGGCGCCGGTGAGCGCCTTTACGAGCGCGGTTTTGCCGTGATCGATGTGGCCGGCGGTGCCGACGATGATGTGGCGCATGGAAGTTTCATCGTAGCTCGGAGCCGCCTGAAAGGGCGGCTGCCGCCAAAATCGGCGGCCCCACAAAGTGGTGCCGGAACTCGGCGGAGCCACTAGTGGCACCGCGGCACGACTGGGGGCGCGCGCCACAAGCGCAAGCGAACACAGACTGAAGTTGAACCTGCGATACACTAGACCGTCAGAGGCCCTCCATGAAATCCTGTTTTCCCCTTCTCCTGCTCTGCGGAGCTGTTTCCGCCGGCCCTGCTTTGCACCTGCTGCACAAGCCGGTGATGAACAAGACCACCATCGTTTTCACCTACGCCGGCGACCTTTGGAGCGTTCCGCGCGAAGGCGGCATGGCGATGCGCTTGACCGGCGGCACCGGCAACGAAACGGAAGCGGCTATTTCGCCCGACGGCTCGACGCTGGCGTTTACCGGCGAGTATGACGGCAACATCGACGTCTTCACCATGCCGGTCTCGGGCGGCGTGCCGAAGCGCGTGACTTATCACCCCGATGCGGACCGCGTGGTGGGATGGTCTCCCGATGGCGCGCGCATTTTGTTCCGGTCCAATCGGGAGAGCTTTTCGAGGTTCACGCAGCTCTTCACGGTCGAGCCCGCGGGCGGTCTGCCCAAGGTGCTCCCGCTGCCGATGGCCTGCACGGGAGCCTATTCGCCGGACGGCAAGCAGATGATTTACGCGCCGCTCGATGGCGGGCAGTTCGCGCCGGGCTTCAATAATTTCGTGGCCTGGAAACGCTATCGCGGTGGAGAGGCCAGCTATTTGTGGCTGGTGAACCTGAGCGATCTGAGCACCGTGAAAGTGCCGCGCAAGGACTCGAACGACATCAACCCGATGTGGATCGGCGACAAGATTTATTTCCTCTCCGACCGCAACGGGCCGATGACGCTGTATCGTTGGGATCCCAAGAGCAAGGCCGAGCCGGTGGAGCTGATCGCCAATAAAGGGAAAGACATCGACGCGGCCAGCGCGGGCCCCGGCGGCATCGTCTACGAACAGTTCGGCAGGATCATGATCTACGACCTGGCCGCCAATAAATCGCACGAAGTGCAGATCGATCTGGCTGCCGACCTGGGCGAGGTGCGGCCGCATTTCCAGAACGTCGCGCGCGAACTTCGCAGCGTGAAAATTTCTCCCAGCGGCGTCCGCGTGGTGCTGGAAGCGCATGGCGAGATCCTGACCGCTCCCGCCGAAAAGGGCGACGTCCGCAATCTGACCAATACGCCGGGCGTGATGGAACGCACGCCCGCCTGGTCGCCGGATGGGAAAACGATCGCCTACTTCTCCGACGAATCGGGTGAGTACGCGCTGCATATCAAGACGCAAAACGGCGAGGGCGAGACGAAGAAGATCGCGCTGGCGGGCAAATCGGCGTACTATTTCGACCCCACCTGGTCGCCCGATTCGAAGCACATCGCGTTCACCGATAATCAACTCAACCTTTGGGACGTCGAGATCGCGTCGGCGAAGCTGACCAAGGTCGATACCGATTACGCGTACGAACTGGGGCGCGATTTCGCGTGGTCCGGCGACTCGAAATGGATCACCTTCGTGCGCATCCTGCCGAATCGTTTTCACGCCGTGTTCGTCTACTCGCTCGAGAGCGGGCAGAGCACGCAGGTCACCGACGGAATGTCCGACGCCCATAATCCGGTGTTCGATCGCGATGGCCAGTATCTTTATTTCACGGCCAGCACGAATTATGGTCCGACTACCAGCGGCCTGGATATGACCAGCGATGAGCACCAGGTGACGCGCAGCGTGTACCTGATCGTGCTGCCGAACAACATTCCATCGCCGCTGGCGCCGGAGAGCGATGAAGAGAAACCTGGCGATCCAAAAGACGCGAAAGCCGCGAGTGAAGAAGGCGGAGGCCGTGGGCACGGCGGGCGTGGAGGAAACGCCACTCCGGCGGAGCCTCCCAAGCCGGTGCGCATCGATTTCGCTAAAATTCAGCAGCGCATTCTCGCGCTGCCACTGCCGGCGCGCGCGTACTCGGGGCTGGCCACGGGCCATGCCGGAACCCTGTACATCCTGGAGCCGGGCGCGGGTGGTGGTGGGCGCGGAGGCGCGGGCGGCGGCTCGACGCTTTCGAAATTCGATCTGAAAACGCGCAAGACGGAGAAGCTGGCGGACGGCGTCGCCGGGTTCGACTTGTCCGCGAACGGCGAGAAAATGCTGCTGCGCATGAGCGGCGGGCCCGCGACTGGCGGGCGCGGTGGACGCGGAGGGGCCGCGGCGGGACCGCAGTACATCATCGTTTCCGCGAACGCGCCCGTCAAGCCCAACGAGGGAGCTCTGCATCTCGACAATATTGAAGTCAGCGTCGATCCGGTCGCGGAATGGAAGCAGATGTATCACGAGGTGTGGCGCATCGAGCGCAGTTATTTTTACGACGCCAATCTGCACGGCGTGAACGCGGCCGACGGCGAGAAAGAGTACGAAAAATATCTGGATACGCTGGGCTCGCGCAACGATCTGAATTACATCATCCACGCGATGCTGAGCGAGTTCACGGTCGGCCATTTGCGGGGCGGAGGCGGCACGGTGCCCGAGGTGAAGACCGTTCCCGGAGGCCTGCTGGGCGCCGATTACGAGATTGCCAACGATCGCTACCGGTTCAAGAAAATTTATACGGGCGAGAGTTGGAATCCGCAACTTCGCGCGCCGCTGACGGAGCCGGGGCTGAATGTTTCAGAAGGCGATTATCTCCTGGCCGTCAATGGAACGGAGTTGACGGGCAAGGATGATGTGTCGCGGCTGCTGGAAGGAACGGCGGAGAAGAGCGTGGTGCTGAAGGTCGGCGCGGACGCGGGCGGCGCGGGTGCGCGCGAGATCACGGTGACGCCGGTCGCGAGCGAGATGCAGTTGCGACATGAGGCGTGGGTGGAAGGCAATCGCCGCAAGGTCGACGAATTGAGCGCGGGCAAGCTCGCGTACGTGTACATGCCCGATACCGGACAAAACGGATTGACCAGCTTCACGCGTTATTATTTCGCGCAGACGGAGAAGCACGGCGCGGTCATCGATGAGCGGTACAACAGCGGCGGGCAGGTGGCGGATTACGTGATTGAAGTGCTGAACCGGAAACTGCTGGCCTACTGGAGCCCGCGATACGGCGCGATGTACCGCTCGCCGGCCGCGTCCATTCTGGGGCCGAAGGTGATGATCGCCAATGAATTCGCGGGTTCGGGCGGAGACGCCATGCCGTGGATGTTCAAATACACGCACACGGGCACGCTGATCGGCAAGCGCACGTGGGGCGGACTGGTGGGCATTTCGCAATATCCGATCTTGATGGACGGAGGAAATGTGACGTCGCCCAATTTCGGATTCTTCAATCCGGAAGGGCAGTGGGACGTGGAAAATCACGGCGTGCAGCCGGATATTGAAGTCGAGCTCGATCCGAAGGCGGTGCATGACGGGCATGATCCGCAGTTGGAGAAAGCGGTCGCGGTGGCGCTGGAGCAGTTGAAGAAGAATCCGCCGCCGGAGCCGAAGCGTCCGCCGTATCCGAACTATCAGCGTCCCACGGGCGCGGCGAGTGGGGCGGGGTCGGCGGAGCGGCAGTAACGATTCCCCGATTAAGTTCAAGCTGGAACGATTGGGGAAAACTGGGACTGAGCCGCCATGCGAAGCATGCGGTTTGCTCGATAAGGCGGAAGGAAACCGCATGCTACGCATGGCGGCTCGGAAGCTTTGCCTTGAACGACTTGCTATGCGGCTTCGTCCGGCACGCGTATGATCTGAGAGAATGGAAGTAGTCCCATGCTTCTGACTCGTGATTTCAAAAGACAAGAGATTTGACGATCACTTGTCACCACGAAGAAGAAGGAGCAGTAAATCAATGGCTATCACGCTGAAAGATAAAATGCTGGGCTTGAGCCCAGAGCGGCGCAAGAAAATAGAAGCCCGCGCGGCTCAACTGATCGCCGAAGAATTAACGTTGCAGGAGTTGCGGCGCGCGCGAAAGCTGACGCAACAACGCGTGGCTAAGACTCTCGGCATTGGCCAGGACGGTGTTTCGAAGCTTGAGAAACGCGCCGATTTGATGCTGTCTACTTTGCGAAAATCCGTCGAAGCGATGGGTGGGAAGCTGTCGCTCGTGGCGGAGTTCCCGGACCGGCCGCCTGTCGTGTTATCGGGTATTGGCGAGCAGCCCTAGTGGGCTGCCGCTGCGACGCCACTAGCCGTGCGAAAACTGTCCAAACTCGACGCAATAGAGGTAAGCCGATTTCGCTTAGTGGCTCTGTTTATAGCAACCGTATTGGTCGCAAACTCTGGATGCGTATCCCCATGTGACAACGAGTTTGTTTCGGCTCAACCAAGCCCTGATGGCCGGCTAAAGGCAGTTGTCTTCACTCGGTCCTGCGGCGCGATTACACGCGATGTCACTGAGATGTCCATATTGCCATTGGGTGCTGGAGTCCCAAAGGGCTGGTCTAACGCTCTGATAATCAGGGACGATCCGGCTAATCCGGTCCAACAGAGCGTTGAGGGTATCGAGGTGCGACTGAAATGGAACTCGATCCGCAGCCTAAGCGTCTTGTTCCCTCGGGCTGCCGTGGT
>JBEKOZ010000102.1:0-10340 GCA_049521275.1 Bryobacteraceae bacterium
CAACTGGCCTGCTTTCCCCAAGGCTGGTCCATCCCGCGGCCGCCTTCCGAGTTGACGATCGAACCCCCGTTCTTTTCCGTCAACTGCTCCGCCAATCGTATGGAAAACGCTCCGTCCTTGGCGTCGCCGAAGGTGGTGTCCACCAGTGCCTTCAGCGTCAAATCGACGTCGACGACCCGCAGCGCCGCGTCGTAGAAAAAGCTCGTCGTGCGAGTCTCTTCAAGCAGCGCCTGTCCGCTCGGCGACAGCCAGGTGAACACTCCGCGAAAGCTCCCATGATGCTCGCCGCCCCTCAGCGTGTCGATGCTCTTGGTAACCACCTTGCCGGCCAGCTTGTTCTTGTAGGAAAATTCGTTCTGCCAGAAGTCGTACCCGTTGACGTCCCGGTACCCGAGCCACACGCCGCGGTGGTGCTGGTCCGTGGTGGATTCGCCCGGAATATTCTCCATCGGAAACCCGCGTGTAACGATCTTCCCGCTGGCGGATCTTAGAGGATACAAGTACGGCTTGGGCGCGTCCGCGCCGTAGTAAAAATCGGTGAATGGCTTCTCGGCAATCTCCACGTGAACGTGGCCGTCCACCTTAGTGAGTACTACGTCTGCTCGCAGCGAACAAAGGGCAAAGACGCCCCAAACGATACATCTTGGCATTCATCGCCATTATGGCATCGCGAGAGGCATACAATAAGAGGCTGGTGACAATCTGTGAGAATCGCTGAATTCTCAGGACAGTGGGAAGGCCGCTCGATCGATGCTTTCCCCCTTCGTCAATTCCTCGGCGCCGGCGAGAGTAGTACGGTTTTTCTCACCAGCTACGAGACCCGGCCGGCAGCCATCAAACTGGTCCATACCGAACCGCAGGGCGTCGACGCGCAACTATGCCGATGGCGCGCCGCTTCGAAGCTTTCCCATCCCAACCTGATCCGTATTTTTTCGACCGGGCGCGCCGAACTGGACGGCGTCGCGCTGCTCTACGTCGTCATGGAGTACGCCGAAGAGAATCTTTCCCAGGTCTTGCCGGAGCGCTCCCTCACCACGGCCGAAACCGGCGCCATGCTGGAGCCCACGCTCGCTGCCCTTGACTACATTCACCGGCAAGGCTTTGTCCACGGGCATTTGAAGCCGTCCAACATTATGGCGGCCAACGACCAGGTGAAGATTTCGAGCGATGGCCTCTGCCGCCTGGGAGCAACTTGCGCGGACCCGCCCAGCCCCTACGACTCGCCGGAACGCGGGAACACAATCGCGGGAGACATCTGGTCTCTCGGCATGGTCCTGGTCGAAGTTCTTACGCGGCGCCTCCCCCAAGGTGGTCTGGTGCCGTCCGGTTTGCCGGATCCCTTCGGCGCGATCGCGCTGCACTGTCTTGATCGCAACCCCGCGGACCGTTGGACCCTTCCGCAGATTTCCCAGCGCCTCGGCGTTCCACCCCCCGTGGCGATTCACAAACGGCGCTACGTCATGCCGGTTGGCGTGCCCATCCTTCTCCTCCTGCTGATCGTTCTGGTGGTGGGCGTGATGGTCAATCGTTCACAGACCGTCGCGCCGGCGCCCGCGCCCACCCAGGAGGCTCCCAAGGAAACAGCCAGGCCGCCCGAGCCGGAGCCGAAAAAACCGGCTGCTGCCGTCAAGTCGCCCGGCGCGGCGAAGGCGCCCCAAACCGCTCCGCCGCAGTCCGTCATGCTCGATCCAAGCCAGGTCGATCCAAACCAGCCGATGCCAGACATCACCGATCACGACCGCGGCACGATTCACGGCCGCGTGAACGTCGATGTCACCGTCGATGTCGATTCGTCCGGTGTGGTGACGGATGCGAAACTCGACCGCCCGGGCCACAGCAAATATCTGTCGGCAAGCGCGCTGAAGGCCGCCCGCCAGTGGAGATTCAAGCCGCTCGCCGTCGACGGCCACGATGCCGCCCAGCACTGGCGCCTGCGTTTCGAATTTCGCTCCACCGGCACAACGGTCGAACGCCAGCGTCTTTCACCCTGAGCGTTTGACGCGCGTAGGAAGCCACAGCCGCGTCGGTTCCACGAAGAAGACCGCCAGACCCGCCATCGACGCCACATTCATCGTGACAAAAGTTCGCATCGGCGAACTGAGCCGCCTGAGCGCAAATCCCTTGGGAAAAAATCCGTCGGCCGCCGCCAGCACGAAAAAAATCCCCTCCGCGCCGATCAGCCGCCAGCGCACGGTGGACGCCGGCAGCAGCAAAGTTCCAACAATGACCAGTACGATGGCCCACGGCAAAACCAGCCTGCTGAATTTATGCGAGAGAAAGTGGAACCGCATGCGATTTGCGGACGAAAACAGTTGCGGGAACCGCGCGAAGGTCTGCCACAACCCGGCCAGGTTGCGCAAGCGGCGCCGGAATTCCGTACCGGCCACCGCGGGATCGTCGACCGCGATCGCTTCCGCGTCGAAAATTACGCGGTACCCTTTGAAAAACGCAGTCAGCGGCAGTGCCGCGTCATCGCTCAGCGTATCCGGGTGCAGCGGCGCCGCCAGTTTCCGGCGGATCGCGTAGATGCATCCCGTGGTGTTGAATATCGAATCGATGCTGGTTTGCCGCTGCCTCGCCCATATCTCGTAGCGCCAATATAGATCCATGTTCGCCTGCTCGCCCGCCTCCGCTTTCCGCAAGTGCATTTCCCCGGTCACCGCGCCCACCGTCGGGTCGGCGAAATTGGCCACCAGGTGGCGCAGCGCCGCTGGCTCCAGCGATTGGCGGACGTCGGTGAAAAACAGAACCTCGCCCGACGCTCGCTCGAGCGCCAGGTTCAATGCCGCCGCCTTGCCGCCGTGCGGAGCCGCCAGCAATTCCACCCCGCGGCCCGAATACTCCCGTACCATCGCCTCCGTTTCGTCCGTCGATCCGTCCGACACCACGATGATCTGCACCAGTTGTTTCGGATAATCGAGAGCCAGGATGGTTTCGAGCTTCGCCTGGATATGCGCGGCGCCGTTGTACACCGCCATGATGAGAGACACCGTGGCTTGGTGGCTCAGATCCTTCCGCACCGCCGGAGCCGCCTTGAACGGCGCCAGCGCCAGCAGCAGCGGATATCCGGCGAGAATGTACAGCGCCACCACCGCGCCCGTAATCAGAACCACCCACGCCGCTGTCATTTCTTAGCTCGCGCCGCGTCCAAAAATCGTGGCCATCAGGATGTCGAGATCGAACCCAGGCGACAAATGCCTGATGTAATACAGATCGTATTCCAGCTCCACGGACGCATCGAACGCCTTATTGGTTTTTTGAATCTGCGCCCAGCCCGTTAGCCCGGGCCGGACCGCGACGCGCTGCGAAAAGTACGGAAACTGGCCCCGCAGCGTCTGGCGAAACTCCTCGCGGGTGGGACGCGGCCCTACCAGCGACATCTCTCCGCGCACCAGGTTGAACAACTGCGGCAGTCCGCGCAGGCGCACCCGCGCGAACCAGGGGCCGAGTCCGGATCTCGATTGGAACCGCAGCCGGTCGAAGGGAACACCATGCAATCCCACCGCGCGGTAATGTTCCAGCAGCGGCTCCGACGGTGCGGAAATTTTCAGCGCGATAGCGGCGACCAGTAGCACCGGAGCCGCGATCGCCAGCGCCATCAGCCCTAACAGGTTTGCATAGACCGCTTGCAGCGCCAGGTTTTGCCGCTTTGGCGCCATATCGCCGTAGAGAAAGCGAACCGGCTGCAAGTGGCGGCACGACACCCGTTGCAGCGTCGTTTCGAAAAACGCCGACGCATCCACGATCGCGACGCCGTGGAAGCGCAAATCGAGCAGCGCGTTCGCGGGGAAAGCTCCCGCCGGAGCAACGTCGCCCACGACGATTTCATCGGGCAGCAACTCGTTCGCCATCGAGCGGAGATCGTCCGGAAACGGCAAGGGCCCCAGCACCTGGTATCCGCCGTCGGCTGCCGCCAGTACGCCGCCGATCTCCGCGAAGGCAACATCGGAACCAAGAAGCAACACCCGCTCCTGTCCGGGAAAATTCGGGAAAAGGATGCGAAACACGAAATACCATATCATCAGCAGCGCCCCGCTCAGCACGCTGCCCATGAAGGTCTCGGACAAGCCCAGCAGCCACGCAAATCCGACGTAGCTGAGAAAGGCCTCCAGCAGAAAAACCGCGCCGAGCGAAAGCGAAACCTGCTGCACCCGCTCGAACCCGGAATATCCCGAAGGTAAGGTGGCGAATTCGAGGACCGCGAGGACGCAGAGGACCGCAATCGCCAGCGATCCCAACGATGCTACCGGATCCACTTCAAGGGCAATCCGAAAATCACTGGAAGGCATCAGAAGCGGCGCGAGCAGAAATCCGGCGCTGACCGCGACGACGTCGCCGATCAGCAACACCCGGAGGCAGTTTCGTTCCGTTATAGACTTGGAAGCCAGCGGCAAACCGCAGTCTAACATGCTCGAAAAGTGTTCTTGGCCGCTGAACTTTTTGTGGCGCACGCACTCGTGCGTGCCGCGTCGACACTCATGTCGACGCCCGTGGGGCCGGGCTTCAGCCCGCAGCCGCCTTCAGGCGGATCCGCGTTCTCGCGCTATGGCCGATTCACCGGCTGCCGGTCCCACTCCGCCAGCCGCGCCTCCAGCGCCCGCCGCAGAGTGTCCAGAAACGACGCCACCATCATCGGCAGCACCCCCGATTCAAACCGCCGCGTAAGCTCGAAGTAATCTCCATCCCCGAACGGAACCCGCAGCGACCAGCATTCGCTCGACCCCTCATCCACCATCGCTTCCCGCACCGACCCGCGCATGCACAGCCGGATCGAATCGAAGCCGAAATCCCGTGCCGCGGCCGACGTCAGGCGCCAGCACTCCGCCTCATCATCGGCTTGCCCCAGCTCTTCCACCAGCCGCTCCAGTCGCATTTGGCCGCCCAGCGTGCGCTGCAATTCGCCGCCGAACAACATGCGGCTCGCGAGGCCGAATTCCGCGTACCGCAACTGCCGGATGCCCACCCAGATCACCCCGCAGACGGCCAGCGATACCAGCCCGAAAAAGCGGCCGGCGTGAGGCAGAGTCAGCAGCAGCGCGCACGCCGCGGCCGTCGCGCAAACCAGGTACAGCACCAGCACCGCGCGGCGCGGCGTTAGTCCCCGGTCGATCAGCCGGTGATGAATATGCTCTCGATCCGCCGAAAAAATCGGTTGATTGCGCAGAAACCGCCGCAGGATCGCCAGCGAAACGTCCAGCAGCGGAATCGCCAGCGCCAGCAGCGGCACCGTGATGCTGATCAGCGCATCGCCTTTCTGGGTCCACACGGCGCCGAAACACCCCAGCAGGAAGCCGATCAGCATCGCCCCCGAATCGCCCAGAAACACCGTCGCCGGGTTGAAGTTGTAGCACAGGAATCCGAACAGCGCGCCCACCAGCGGAACCGACACCGAGGCCAGCGCCGAATTGCCGTGCAGCAGGGCCGCGGCCAGCAGCGTCAGCGTGGCCACCAGCCCCATTCCAGCCGCCAGCCCGTCCAGCCCGTCCACCAGGTTGAACGCATTCGTGCAAGCGAGCAGCCAGAATATGGTGAGGGGAAGCCCCCACCACACGCCGGTACTAGCGCCGGCCACGTCCAGTACCCGCACTCCTGCCCAATAGGCGAGTCCTGCCGCGCCCAACTGGCCGATCAGTTTCTGCCACGGTTTCAGCCCGATCAGGTCGTCAATCAGCCCGGTTGCGAAAATCAACGTGGCGGCAGGCCCGAGTTTCTGAATCAGAGGCAGGTAATTGGTCAGCGCCGCAGGCGTGTGACCGAAAGGATACAGCGCGATGGCGTACGAAATAAGAATCGGAATTCCGCCCACCCGGGGAATTGGATGGGCGTGAATCTTCCTTCTTCGGTCAGGCTGATCGACAATCCCGTAAGACCGGAAAATGTCCCGGAAAATCGGCGTAAGCACCAGGCACGCCAGAAAGGCCTTGAGTGCCAGCCACCACAACTCTTTCACTTACCCTTTATTTTCAGCGTAATTGCAAGCACTGTCAAGATGGAGGCTAGGGCAGTTCAAGGAAGCCGCTTTTGGGCCGATAAGAACCCACATGTTTGTGCTACCCGTAGCCTATGCGGTCGCCGCCGCCTTGATCGCCGGTATGTTCGTCCTGGCTCTAAGAAACCAGAAGCAGGGATGGCGCAGGCAGCGTGGCGCACCCTGGCAGGCTCAGGAGCCGGCGGTGGTAGCGGCCTCCGACTCCATCGTGGATCTGCGTCTCCGGCACCTCGCCGATCTGATCAGGCTCCAGCAGTCCCTGGCTGAACTTAGCCAGCCCGTTCCAAAAAAAGATTTTGTGCGGAACCGGTAAGCCGATTTGTTATCATGGCGTCTTGGAGATTTCGCTAACCTCCTTCGCCGATCCTCAATTAACCATCCATGGACAGTTATTGTCCATCGAGGGAAGATACGCTGAAGCGGCTCTTGATGGGGAAACCCTCCTGGCCCAAGGTGCGCTTGTGGAGTTTCAAACCGCAAAGACCCTGTACCTCGGGCAAATCGAATCCGGTTGGACCGAAGCGGGCGCCCACCGCATCCGCGTCCTGATCGAACACTCCGTGGACCTGGAACGAGCCGCCGCCATCCGCCGCCTGTGGAACACCGACAGCCCCGTCTAGCAGGATTATGAAAAGGCCTCATTGGCCGCTGATGAACGCGGATTCAAACATGCCAAGGCCTTCGTTTTCAATCTGCGTTTATCCGCGTTCATCAGCGGCCAACTCTGTCTTTGACTACTTCAGTAGCCTGCTGAGACTAAGAGAATCACCCGCGTTTGAGCAATCCAATCGTATTGCCGTCCGGATCTGAAAACCAGGCAAATGTTCCCGTCGGGATTTTCACCGGCGGGACCAGCGTCTTTCCGCCCAGTGAGGCGGCCTTGTCCAGATAGGCTTGGACGTCCTCCACCTCCACGTAAAACATCGTGTAATGCTGCGGCTCATGGCCGAGCGAGGTGATGTGTCCGGGAACGCCTTGCTGGCTGCCGGTGTCGATCGTCGAGGCAGGCCCGTTCCGCTGCATGTGCCAGCCGAACAACTCCCCGAAGAACTGCTCCGTTTTGCCGAGGTCCCTGCATCCGATCTCGAAATACACCACGGGATGTCCCATATCTTTTCCTCCAGATTGTGGCCACAAAGGCAGTGTCGCGGCCAGCGTCAGCGCCGTGCGGCGGGAAGGGTGAATATCTGCCATTGAGATATAGTGCCACAACTTTCAGAGTGTGCGAGTGACCTTGCTCAATGTGCGCGGTTGGTCCGGATCGATCCCCTTCCACGCCGCCAGCGATGCCGCGAAAATCTGCGCTGGAATGATGTAAGGGATCGGCGTGTACCATTCCCGCGATAGTTTCGCCGGAATCACCACTGCGCGCGCGTGGGATTCGACGGCTTCCCGGTTGCTCCGGTCGGTAAAGATCAGGGTTTCCGCGTTCAGCGCCGCCAGCCGCCCGATCATGTCGCGCATGCCCTCCCACGTCACCCCGGAGGGCGCGAATAAAAACATGGGGAACGAACGCTCTACCATGGCAATCGGCCCATGCAGAAAATCGGCCGTCGAAAACCGCTCCGCCACCACGTAACACGTCTCCATCATCTTCAGTGCGAATTCGAAAGCATTCGCGTAGTTGAGCCCGCGACCCACGACCACCGCGCGTTCCATGAATCGATACCGCTCCGCGCGCGCCGTGATTTCCTCTTCCAGTTTGAGCGCGCACGCCGCCCAATCGGGAACTCTGCGCAGGTCGTCGAGCCGGATCTTCGCCCCCAGCGCGTGCGCCAGAAGATACAGCAGCATCACCTGCCCGGTATAAGTTTTCGTAGCCGCCACGCTGCGCTCTCTTCTCGCGCGAACCAGGAAAACATGCTCCGCCAGTTTCGCGAGCGTACTCGCCGGCTCATTCGTAATCCCCACCGTGAGCGCCCCCTGCTCCCGCCCGCATTCGAGCACCAGGTTCGTATCGGTCGATTCTCCAGACTGTGAAATAGCGACGATTAAGGCATTTTTAAGGTCGATTTTGGCGTGATACAGCGTATATAAGGATGGCGCCGCCAGCGATACGGGAATTCCCGTAGCGATTTCAAGCAGATAGCGGCCCAGTTGCGCCGCGTTATCCGACGTTCCCCGCGCCGCCAGAATAATGAGTTTCGGGCGCTTCAGCGCGATTTCCCGCGCGAGCCTCGCCGCGGGTTTCAACCCCAGCCGCAAAGTGCGTTCGAGAGCCTCCGGCTGCTCGCGGATCTCCTCCAGCATCTTCGACATATTCTGTTATGCTAGCGGATCATGACCCGATTCTGCCTCGTTTTCGCAGCCTCCCTTTCTCTATTTGCGCAATACAAAGTCGTCAAGACCGCAAAAGTCGGCGGTGCCGGCGGTTTTGACTATGTTTATGCCGATTCCGCCGGCCGCCGGCTGTATATTCCGCGCCCCGGGAATCCGGGGGCGCGCATTACCGTGTTCAACCTCGATACGCTCGAGCCGGCAGGCGAGATCCCCGAAACCAGCGCCCGAGGCGCCGCTGTCGATCCCAAGTCGAATCATGGCTTTGTCACCAGCAAGCCGGTGGTGATGTTCGATACGAAGACGCTCGCCGTGGTCAAGAAGATCGATGTCGAGGGTGGTCCGGACGGCATCCTTTTCGATCCTTTCAATGAACGCACCTACATCTTGAGCCACAGCGCGCCGAATGCCACGGTAATCAACGCGGCCGACGGTTCGGTCGCCGGGACCATCGACCTGGGAGGCGCGCCGGAGCAGGCCGTCAGCGACGGCAAAGGCCATATTTACGTTGACATAGAGGATAAAGACAACATCGCGGTGATCGACGCAAAGACCATGCAGGTGACGGCGCACTACGATCTCGGAGGAAAAGGCGGCGAGTGCGCCGGACTCGCGATGGATGTGAAGAATCAGATCCTGTTTGCCGCCTGCCGTAAGCCGCAGGCCATGGTTATCTTGAGCGCCAAGGACGGCAAAATCATCGACGCCCTGCCGCTCGGAGCCGGCACCGACGGCGCGGTTTTCAATCCCAATACGATGGAAGCCTTTAGTTCACAGGGAGATGGCACTCTCACGGTGATCAAGGAAAACAGCCCGACGAGCTTCGTCGTGGAGCAAACCGTAACGACTCCGGTGCGCGCCAAGACGTTGACGCTGGATAGCAAGACCAATCAAATCGTGCTGATCACCGCCGAGTTCACGCCACCACCGGCGGGAGGCCGGGGACGGGGCCAGATGGTGCCGGATACGTTTGCGATCGTCGTTGTGGGAAAATAGCGCGCCTTAATTGACCATAAATGCTCGAAATAGACGCTCGACGAAGCCTTAAACGACCATAAATTACAGCTTCTCGCCCGTGGCGGGTTGTCCACGAAGCAAGAATGTTTTCGGGTAGGGTCCGCGACCGCAGATCTTGAACGAACCGAAGTCCTTGAACCAATCCGTCTCCGGCACCTCGGGCGTTGATTCCATCCAACGTCGAAGCTGGTTAAGATCGGGGAGGCCGATCGAGCGGTCGTGCATTCGATCGATCAAGTGCTGTCGAACCCTGGGCGGCAGGTTTCCCCAGCTCTCGATCTTGGGCATCAGCCGCCGAAGACCATGCGGCCCAGTTGATCTCCGAGGCGTTTGACTTCCTTGGGATCGCCAGCGCTGCGGAAGCGCTCGGCGAGCTCGAAGAAATCCTGTTGCTTGCGCTTGTCCGCTTCGATGCCGTTTTCGATCAGTTCGACGAGCATGCGGCTGGCGCTGAGGCGACGGCTCCTCGCGATGCTGCGCACTTGCGCCGCCACGTTCGCTGGAAGGCTAACGCTCTGGCGCACCTTTTTGGCGGCAAGCTTCATGACATCATTATGCACCAAAATGATGCGTGGCTTTCACGTAGCGCCGTGAGCGGAGCAGACGGGTTCAGTCTGCTAGAGTGATCGGTGAAATGAGAACAGTTACTCTTGAGGGGCCGGGGCGGTTCACCCTTACCGATACCGCGCAGCCTGCGGCGCCTGGCGCGCGGGAGGTGCTGGCGCGGGTTTTGACGGTCGGGATTTGTGGGACCGACCTCCATGCCTACGAAGGTACGCAGCCGTTTTTTACTTATCCGCGGGTGCTTGGGCACGAGCTTGCCGTGGAGGTGATCGAGAGCAATGCGAGCGAGTTCAAGGCGGGGGACCGCTGCGCGGTGAATCCGTACATGACCTGCGGGGTTTGCGCCGCTTGCGTCCGCGGGCGGAGCAATTGCTGCGCCTGGATGCGCGTGATCGGCGTGCATTCCGACGGAGGGATGCGGGACCGGATTGTTCTTCCAGCCAAGCAGCTTTATAAGTGCGAGAATTTGCCGCCGGTGCAGATTCCGCTGGTC
>JBEKOZ010000103.1:0-10338 GCA_049521275.1 Bryobacteraceae bacterium
TGACCGTGAAATTGACCATTGAGAAAAACGAATAATGAGAAAATTGTTTGGAACCGACGGCATGCGCGGAGTGGCAGGCCAGCCGCCGCTGGACCCCGCGACGACTTTCGCAGTAGGGATGGCGTTGGGGAAATGGATCGGTCAGAATCATCTCGATCCCGAAGTGGTGATCGGGATGGACACGCGCGAATCCGGACCGTCGATCGCGGCGCACGTGGCCGGCGGCCTGGAAAAAAGTGGCGCCCGGGCGCGATTCGCCGGATTGATCACGACACCGGGAATTGCGCATATCACGCGCACCGGTCCATTCGCGGCGGGCGTGATGATTTCGGCGTCGCACAATCCTTATTACGACAACGGCATCAAGATCATCGATCACTCCGGCTTCAAACTTCCGGATGAGCAGGAGGACGTGATCGAGCAGGACATTTTCGCATGGTTCGTATCCGGAGAGGCGCCGGCGCCGGCCGAGCTAACTGCGGATGAAGGCCTGGATCAGGCATATATCGACGCCTTGGCCGCGACGCTGCCGGGCGGCCTCGGCGATCTGCGTCTGGTCGTGGATGCGTCGAACGGGGCGGCGACGTATCTGGCTCCGGCGCTGTTCGAGCGGTTGGGAGCCACCGTCGATTGCATCCACTGTGCGCCCGATGGGAAGAATATCAATCTGCACTGCGGTTCGCAGCATCTGGAGAGTCTGCGCGAACGGGTGATGGAGACGCGCGCCGATCTGGGCGTGGCCTTCGACGGCGATGCGGATCGTGCGATGTTCATTTCGCATTCGGGAAAGGTGGTGGACGGCGACGCGGTATTGCTGGTGGCCGCGCTGCCTCTGCACGCGCGCGGACGGTTGAACGAGGTGGTCGCGACGGTGATGTCGAATCTTGGCCTGGAGGTCGCCTTGCGGGCGCGCGGCATCGGATTGGTGCGAACGCCGGTGGGCGACAAATACGTGCTGGACGAGATGGTGAAGCGCAATGCCCCGTTAGGCGGCGAGCAATCGGGGCACATTATTTTCCGCGATTACGCCACCACTGGCGACGGCCTGTTGACGGCGCTCAGAGTGCTGGAAGCGATGCGCGAATCGGGCCAGGATCTGGACGCCCTGACATCGGCATTCGTTGCTTATCCCCAATTGCTGGTGAATGTACGCGTAAAGGAGCGGCGTCCGCTGGCGGAGCTCGAAAGCGTCAACGCCGGCATTCGCCGCGCGGAATCGGAGTTTGGCGCCGATGGCCGCGTGCTGGTGCGATTCTCCGGAACCGAGCCGCTGGCTCGTGTCATGGTGGAGGGTCCGGCGATCGACCGCGTGACCTATCATGCCCATGCGATCGCGGACGCCATCGGTAAAGAGCTGGGTGTAGCATGAACTTCATGCTCTCTTTTGTTCTGTTCGCCGCTCTTCTCGCCCAGTCCCCAAAGCCTCCGGGAGAGGATTGGGTTTCGCTCTACAACGGAAAAGACCTGACGGGTTGGGTCAACGTCGGCCATGAGAAGTGGGAGCCCGAACCCAACGGCGTGCTGCACGGCATCGCGGTGACGAAAGATTACGGCTATTTACAGACCGAGAAAAGCTATAAGGATTTTCAAATGGCGCTGCGATTCAAGTGCGACGGCGACGGCAATAGTGGCGTCTTCTTCCATACCTGGTTCAAGCCAGGGACCGCCGACGTGACCAAGGGTCCGCAATTTGAAATCGATTGCACCCTGGGCAAACACACCGGCGGCGTCTATGAGCAGAAGCGCGGATGGATCGTCTGGCCCTCGCCCGAAAATGAGTCGGTGGTGCGGCTGGGCGACTGGAACGAGTATCTGTTGATGGTGGTGGGCAACCACTACATCGCGCGGCTGAACGGCGTGATCATGGTGGATTACACCGATCCCAAGCCGGAAAGCGACGACGGGCCGCTGGCCTTGCAACTGCATTCGGGCGGCAGGGGCAACATGCGATTCAAAGACATCATCGTTCGAGATCTGTCGCATCGATAAAGAGCAGCGGTGAGGCTGTTTTATTGCGATCATTTCGAAATTCCTCTGCCCGCCGGGCACAGGTTTCCGCTCGAAAAGTATCGCCTGCTGCGGGAGCTTATTGTTCGCGTTGGGTTTTGGCGACTGGAGACCGCGGAGCCGGCTCCGCTCGAGACCATCGCGCTGGCCCACGATCCGGAATACGTCGCGAACTTCGCCGCAGGCACCTTGCCTCCGGCCCCGATGCGCCGCATCGGGTTCCCCTGAGGTACTCTGGCCGGCGGGACACATCACGCGTTTCGCGCGGAAGAGATGCCGCTTGAAGTTTTCACGCCTTACCTGCAACGAACATATGCCAATAGCATGTCCGCTTATGTGCGCACCACTCGCGATCCCGAACAAATGTTCTCGATCGTGCGCCAAGTGGTGAATCGAATCGACCCCAACGTTCCGCTCTACCGTGTGAAGATCCTGGAAAAACAGCTCGATAACTCCCTGGTCACCGAACGGCTGCTCGCCAGTTTATCCAGCGCCTTCGGACTGCTGGCAACCTTGCTCGCCTCGGCTCGCAGCGATGTCCTCTGGCTGGTGATGAAAGACGCGCTTTTGTTGATTGTGCTCGGCATCGGCGTAGCGCTGCCGCTCGCGATCGCCTTGACCCGCCTCGTGAAGGCGCAGCTTTATGGCATCACGCCCAACGACCCGCTCTCATTGATTTCAGCGACGGTGGTAATCTTCTCGGTCGCGCTGATCGCAGGCTATGTCCCCGCACGCCGCGCGACCACGATCGATCCAATGCGCGCGCTCCGCTGGGACTAGTGGCGCGAGCCCATCGGTTCGAAGGAGCAAATCGGGTCCGAAGCGAGTGGATCGCCGGTCGCTGCGAACGCACGCGCACGAGAGCCGCCGCACATTGTTTTGTAGTCGCAAGCGCCGCATCGGTCTTTGAATTGGGAGGGATCGTGAAGCTGGCGGAACAGCGAGGAGTCGCGGTACATCTCGACGACATGGTCCTTACGGACATTGCCCACCGGCAACGGCAGAAATCCCGCCGGGCAGATGTCCCCGGTATTCGACACGAACATGATGCCGTGTCCGTCGCGGATTCCATAGCTGCGGGTCGCGCCAGTGTTTCGGATCCGATCGCCGGTCATGCCCTCTTCCCGCATTCGCTGAAGCGCCACCCTCCGGTAGGAGGGAGCTTCTGTCGTAGCGACGATAAACGGCGCGTTTCCCGACGTCTCGTGAACCCATTTCATGAGCTCCTCCGCTTCCTCCGCCGACAACGGCTGCAACACCTTGCCGCGCCCCACGGAGATGAGGAAAAACAGGCTCCAGCGCGCAATGCCGAATGGTTTCAGCAGCTCGTAAATCCGCGGGAGATCCGGGGCTGTCTCGGCGGAGACCAGAGTGTTGATCTGTACCGGCATTTCCAGCTCCTGCGCCCACCGAAGCGCCTGCACCGTGCGATCGAACGTTCCCGCAACGCCGCGGATCGAATCGTGGCGACCCGCAGTCGCGCCGTCGAGGCTCAACCCTAACCCGTCCACTCCGTGTTCCTTCAGCCGCACCAGCACCTCGCGCGTCAATGCCGTTGTCGCCGCCGGAGTGATGGAAACGGAAATACGCAACTTGCGTGCCTCGTCGATCAACTCAAACAGATCGGCCCGTGCCAGCGGATCCCCGCCGGTAAGAATCAACTGGGGCAGCGGCGACTCGAAATCCGGGATCTGGCGGAGGAATGCCACGCTCTCTTTGAAATTCAATTCCAGCGGATGAGGCGTGGAAATCGCCTCCGCCCGGCAATGGCGGCAGGCAAGGGCGCAGGACTGGGTCATCTCCCAATAAACATTCATCGGATTTTTTGAGTAATCCCGGGGCACGTGCTGCATCATAATTTCCACTGCTGCATCCAGGCCGCCATCCCCAGCCTCTTGAAGATAAAGGCCGTTATGGGCCGAAGTGCTGGGGCAATTGGCGCAGCCCGTCTGCTCTTGTGGGTAATGACCCACCATCCCAGCCACTCCGCGCACGTATCCGGTACCATAATGATCTGCGAGCCAAGTAGCGATGAAATTGGGAAATAGGAATCATATGGACGTTCTTGAGGCGCTTCTGCAGGCCTCGCCTCTGGGCATCATCGCGATTGATTCCATGAGGCTTGTCCGTATCTGGAACGGGAGCGCGGCGCGCATCCTTGGATGGAGCGAGGAAGAGACCATCGGCCTTCCGCTCCCAGTGGACTCCCAGTTGCTCTTAAACACGGAAGGTGAAGCCGAGATCAGATTACATCGAAAGGACGGGGTGCCTCTCGATATCGAAATTCGAACCGCTTTTTGGGGTGAGCGCGAGGTTCCCGGCGTGCTCGCTATCTTCATGGAAACAGGGCTCCATCGCGCTGCCGAGCAGAAGCTTTTTGACGTTGAGCAGGAGCTAGAACGCGTGGGAGCGCGGGAAAAGCAGGCGCGGCGGGATGTTCGCATCGAAAGGCGCTTTCGCGAGCTGCTCGAGGCCGCGCCAGACGCCATCATTGAGGTGGACTGCGAAGGCCGCATTGTGCTGCTGAATCTGGTTACCGAACATATGTTCGGATACAGCCGCGAAGAGTTGCTCGGCAAATCGGTCGAATTGTTGGTGCCGGAGAGCGTTCGCGGGGGGCATGTTCACAAGCGGGAAGGGTATTGGAACCATCCGGCGACCCGGCCGATGGGCAGCGGCCTGGCGCTCGAAGGGTGCCGCAAGGACGGTTCGCGATTCCCGGTCGAGATCAGCCTGAGCCCGGTACACTCCGAGGAAGGGTTGCGCATTACGGCGGTGATCCGCGACACCAGCGAGCGAAAGCGAGCCGAGGATCGGTTCCGCGCGATGAGCGAGACCTACACGCGGGAGCTGGAGCTGCGCAATCTCGAGGTGGAGCGGGCCAACCAGCTTAAGAGCGAATTTCTGGCCAGCATGAGCCACGAGCTGCGGACGCCTCTGCACACCGTGATCGGGTTCGCCGAGCTGCTGGGCGAGGAAATCGAGGGGTCGCTCAACGAAAAGCAGAAGCGCTTCGTCGGTCACATTCACAAAGACTCCATGCATCTGCTGGATCTGATCAACGACATTCTCGATTTGAGCAAGGTCGAGGCGGGCCGGCTGAGAATCCAGCGCGAGGCTGTTGACGTAGCCGCGAGCGTGGAAGAGGCGCTGGCATCGATCCAGCCCGGAGCGGCCGCGAACTCCATCCGCATCGAGACCGACATTGCCGTTTCCGATGCGATTTTCGCGGACCGGGTGCGCTTCAAGCAGATTCTCTACAACCTGCTGAGTAACGCGGTGAAATTCACTCCGCACGGCGGAAGCATTCGCGTCGAGGCGCGGCTTCGAGGCGAGTTCGTCGAGGTCTCCGTGACGGACACGGGAATCGGTATACCGAAGGACCAGCACGAAGCCATTTTCGATAAATTTCATCAGGTGGGCGCTACCACCAAAGGAGTGCGGGAAGGAACCGGACTCGGCCTGGCGATCAGCAAAGCGCTGATCGAAGGGCATGGCGGACGAATCTCGGTAAGTAGCGAGCTTGGCAAAGGGAGCCGCTTCACGTTCACGATCGCAACTGGAGAAGCGGATGAAAAAGATATTGGTAGCGGACGATAAAGCGACCAGCCGCGAGCTGGTGCGCGTGGCGTTGGAGCATTCGGGATATTCAGTCTACGAAGCGGCCGACGGCGGAGAGGCGCTCAACAGCGCCCGCGATATCCACCCGGATTTGATTATTCTGGACCTGCATATGCCCGGCCTGGACGGCTTCGGCGTGATCGAGGAGATCCGCCGGGACGCGCAATTGGCGGCGACGCCGGTGATGGCGCTTACCGCCAGCGCCATGCAAGGGGATCGCGAGCACGCCCTGGCGTTGGGATTCACCAGCTATCTCGCCAAGCCGATCCGGCTGAGCAATTTGCGGAAAGAAGTGGCGCGTTTGTTAGGATGAGACCTGCGATGTCTGACGCGCACAAGCCTGCCATTTCGTTGCTGATCATCGACGATAATCCCGGCAGCCTGGAGCTGCTTTCCACCGCTTTGGCGCAGCCGGGCCTGGAGATTTTCACAGCGTCCGATCCGGAGGCAGGGCTCGACCTGGTTCATCATCACCGTCCCCAGATTGTGCTGACCGATCTGGTGATGCCCCATCTGACCGGCCTCGAAGTGCTGGAGCGGATCGTGGAGTTCGATCCGTCGATCGACGTCATCTTGATGACGGCGCACTATGCCACCGAATCGGCCGTCGAGGCGATCAAGAAAGGCGCTACCGACTATCTCAACAAGCCGATTTCCATCGCGACGCTGCGGGAAAGAGTCGGCAAGCTGATCGAAGAAGCGCGGCGGCGGCAGCACGCGCTGCGCCTCGAAGACGAGCTGCTGGCGAGCTCCGAGTTCGAGGGGATCATCGGCCGCAGCCCGTTGATGTGGGATTTATTCTCGCAGATGCGGCGGATCGCTCCCCATTACCGGTCTTTGCTCGTGACCGGAGCGACCGGAACCGGAAAGGATCTGATCGCGCAGGCGATCCATCGGCGGAGTCCGGCGCACGCGGGGCGGTATGCGGTGTTGAACTGTTCGGCGGTGGTGGAAACGCTGTTTGAGAGTGAGTTGTTCGGTCACGTGAGAGGCTCGTTCACCGGGGCGACCGCCGATAAGCCGGGAATGTTCGAGCACGCCCACGGAGGCACTCTATTTCTGGACGAGATCGGCGACATGCCTGTAACCACGCAGGCCAAGCTGCTGCGCGTCCTCCAGAACCAGGAGGTGCAGCGCGTGGGATCGCTCTCGACGCGCAAAGTGGACGTGCGGGTGATTGCGGCTACCAATCACGATCTGTACGCGGCGATTCGCGAGAAACGCTTTCGGGAGGATCTCTACTATCGCCTGTCGATGGTCGAGCTGAGGGTTCCGTCATTGGCGGAGCGCAGAGAGGATCTGCCGCTGCTGGAGCGCCATCTCATCGCCCGGTTCGCGGCTCAATATAAGAAAGAGATCCGGGGACTGACGCATCGTGCCCAGATTCTGCTGTCGATGCACTCCTGGCCGGGCAACGTGCGGGAACTTGAGAACGTGCTGGGGCACGCTTCGATGATGACGATGGGGGATACCATCGACGTCCAGGATCTGCCGCCATACCTGAGGTCGTCTCCGGCTCATGCTTCCGGTGAGGGATCGGCGGCCAAATCCACTGCACCAGCGCCTGAGGCAGGCACGCTCGAGGAGCAGGAGCGCATGCTGATCGTACGGGCGCTCGAAGCGGCGGGCGGCAACCAATCGAAGGCCGCGCGGGCTCTGCGCATCGGACGCGACGCGTTGCGCTACAAACTCAAGAAACACAATCTCGAAACTACACGCTTAGAACGGGACTCGGCGACTGCCGAATAATCCCGTAGGCATGGGTCCGCAGCCGGCCCAGGGTTCCGTTGAGAACACCGCGCCCGATGACCACCAGGTCGGCTCCATGACGCATCGTTTCCTCGTGTACGCCTTGCGCAACAGTGCCGGCGACGAGGCAGAGTGGAGCATTCACCTTGGCGGTTTCCTGGAGCTCGTGGATCGCATCGCGTGCTCTATCGTGGGCGTCCTGGTCGTGCCCGGGGTCAAAGGAATGGTGGGTGGAACGCTCTGCGCCCGTCACCACGTGAAGCAGCCGAAGGGTGGCGCCCAGGTCGTGGGCGAGACCAGCCGCCCATTGCATCAACGAGACACTTTTCGGCGTTCCATCGACGGCGCAAAGAATGCTGCGGCAAGCAAGATGGTCCTGGCAGGGCCGATCCTCGACATGGGCCGCAGTCCAGATCGGACATTGGGCGTCATGCAAAACCTTCGCCGTCACCGAACCAAGCAGCAGGCTGCGGAACGGGCCATATCCGTGCGTCGGCATCATGATCAAGTCCACGCCGTAAGCATGAGCGAAGCGTGTGATCACTTGCGCGGGGTCTCCGATTTCGGCTACCCGTTCGACGTGCAGGTGGGCGAGTTCCCGGGTGAGCGCGTGCGCGAGACGCTCCTCGAGGTCCGCCAACAGCATATCTGTGTTGATCACGATCGGTCCGCCGGGATCTCCCAAACCCGCGTAGAACATAGGCTCCGCCACGCTGATCAGAGTAACCTTGGCGTTGTAGCGACTGGCCATTGCTTCGACGAATGGAACCGCCGCGCAGCAGCGATCGGAAAAATCGATGGGGAAAAGGATGTGCTTAAAACCCGTCATAGAGTGTTCCTCCCACAAGGTCTTGGGCAATCGGACCGCCATATTTCTCATTGTGGTCCCGGCACTTTGTCGAAGGCGGTTTAGCGATTCGGGTTAACTGACGCACTCAGAACGGTCAGATCGCGCACCTTGGAACGGAAGACGTGCGCCGTCGAGTCACCGTTCTGCTCCAGCGACCCGCGCCCGAGTGGCGTCGAGACGTTCCGAGACTACGTCCAGGAGCCGCTTCATCAATGCGTAACCCAACCCAGGGTCACGGTCGCAAGCGTCTCTCAGCCCGTCACTCGGGAATGCGACCGTGGCTGTCGCCGAGAGAGCGCGCGCCTGAAAATGAGCGCGGGCATTCCCCACCAGCGCGGACCAGCCCATCGCGTCGCCATGATGCAGGGTTTGCACACGAACCGCCTTCCCGCCCGCGATCTGTTCCAGCGCCACGTCACCCGCAACGATCAGGTGGAAAAACGACGACTGGTCTCCGATTTGAAAGATGACCTGGCCGGTGCTGTATTGTTTGTGCTGCGCCAGAGGAACCAGCTTGCGCAGTTGCTGCGGGTCGAGTTCGACAAGCATCCCGTACGTCTGTGCCATTTCCACCAATTCTTCGGGGATCACGACCATCTCCACATCTCCAACTGCCGAACCACCATGTCGAGCAGCGCCGGCAGCGCCTCGAGCACCGGCGGGGTCAGCTCGACGCTCCATTCGGTCGACAGAGGCTGGACGCCCAGGACCACGAGTTCCGGAGGCGGCTCGCCCAGCAGTTTCAGCCCCACCATCATGTCCGCAAATCCGAGCTGATGGACGCTGGACTTACCAGGCAGCCCGTTGAGCGCGCTTCCTTCGAAGCGAACCACGGTGCCCGGCGGCTCGCCCGCGTCAACCGCGTCGATCACCAAGAGCCGCGAGAATCCCGAGACATGCGGAAGCAAGCCCAAGCCGTTCGTTCCGCCATCGAGAAGCACGACTCCGGGAGGCACCCGCGGGTCGCTCTGCAATTGCTGAATCGCATGGACTCCCACTCCGTCGTCGGAGTGAATCAGGTTGCCTAATCCCAGCACCGCCGTCATGACCGCTCCGCGATCGCCCGTTTCTCCTCTTCCTCCAGTTCGTTTTCGGGGATCACTTTGTAGCCGATGAAGATGCTGTCCATCAGGCCCCGTTTTTCGACGCGCGAGATCAGCATGCACAGATGGATATGGAAGACTCCGAACGCGACGAACACGAACATCAGGAAGAAGTGAATCAGACGCAGATTCTGGACGCTGATGATGTTCGGAATCCATCCGACCAGGGCTCCGAGAACCCCGCTGTGGCGCAGACGGTTATAAAGCACCAGCCCGGTAACGATCTCGACCACAAACAGGGCGTAGACGCCTATATAAGAAAATGCCGCCAAGGCGTTGTGCCCGATTTTCGAGACCGGCTTGGAATTGATGAAGCCGTAGAACTTCATCACGTTGATCATTTCCTTCCATTGCGAAGCGTGCAGAGGAACGTATTGCCTCCAGCCCACCCAGCGGTTCCCTTGGAAGAACAGAGCGATACGCAGGATGAACAGCGCCAGCAAAATCATCCCAAAAGCTTCATGAGCGAAGCGGAACCAGCCCATCAGGAAGGGGTACTTTGCTTGCCCCACGATAAAAGGATCGTGGATGTAGTATCCGGTAAAGGACAGCGCCGCGAGCGACAAGACCATCCCCCAATGAAAGAAACGGAGCGGATATTGCCACACATACAACCCGACCGTCGGACCGATTTCCTGGACCGGATGCCTGGCGTCGGTGAGCCCGAGGCTGAGGTCAGAAGGAGATGCTGAGGGCATTGGGGACTCCATAATTAGTGCGCGTCGGGACCGTATACTCCCGGCCGTGGGCGTCGATCACATGCACCGCGCAGGCCAGGCACGGATCGAAGGAGTGAATTGTACGCAGAATTTCGAGAGGCCGCTTCGGATCGGCGACCGGCGTATTCAGGAGTGCGGCCTCATAAGCGCCCCTCTGGCCCAGCGCATCGCGCGGTCCCGCGTTCCAGGTGGTGGGCACCACGGCCTGATAATTCCTGATCGTTTTCCCCTCGATCTCCACCCAGTGGCCGAGCGAGCCGCGAGGCGCTTCGTGCCAGCCGTAGCCGGA
>JBEKOZ010000104.1:0-10201 GCA_049521275.1 Bryobacteraceae bacterium
GGCACCAGCCCGAATTTCGTATCAACGACGCAGCCTGGAGCGCCGTCGTGCGGCTCGGCGACCTCAGTACCGAACTGCATGGCCGCCGTGATCGCGAACTTCACTCCGCAAACCAGCGGCGCATCGGCTTACGGCTATCAGATACCGACGCAGAACTATTCAGAGAATGCTTACTTTCCTTCCTGGCTATGCAATGTTGATCTGCCCGCCGGTCTCGTCTCAAATTACTGCGATCGGCGGCGGAAGTTTCGTTGATTTTCTGACCGTGCATCCGTACCTCAATGGCAGCGGGGATGCCGCGAGGACGATCATGTGCGCGATCATGATCCACTATGGATTCTCTACCCCCTGGCGAATCGATTCCCATCCTCGGGACCCTCAATACCTGCCACAATGAGGCCCGTGGTTTCTAAGAGTTCGGCGGGAACTGGCGAAGCAAAAGCGGATAGATCGATTGAGCGAAGCGAGTGGCGCGATCCGCGGCGGCGGGTACGTCGCTTTCTTCAATCTGGACAACGATGCGTACGAGGGCCATGTCGGTTCGATGAGTCTTCAGCGTGTCGATGACGCGGTCCAGTCTGAGCATCTGCTGTTGAGCGACGACGTGGTTGTAACTCTGGTACCAATAGACGACCACTGCTTTCAGCGTATCTTTTTCGATGACGTAGTAGTTCGCCGGGAACAACGTACTGGAATCCGCCACTGGAATCTCGATGGTCTTCGAGATCACCGGGTTCCAGCCAGAACCGGGAAGGCACACCTTCGGATCGTGGGCCTGACCCGCTTTATGCTGCGTTTTGTAGTACGCAATAAAGAGGCTGATCGACGCCTGATTGTTGGTATAGTCGCGGTCGAGAACATCATCGGGCGTCAGCATCTCTAAGACATCTGGCTCCAGTGCGATGTCCTGGGCAGCTTGCCACGGGCCGATCGAAGCTGGGAAATCGCTCAGAAGAGGCGGCGACGGGAGGTATTCCGAGCGCGAGAGGGCCAACATGACCATCCCCTGAATTGCGAGGATTCCTATTCCGGCGAGAGCCAGTCGATTAAACATGCCGGGCTCCGAAGAAATGCGCCAGGAGGCGATGAAACAGCAATACTAGTCCAAATGCGGCAGCAAAGCAGCTCCAGCCAAGGATCTCGTGATAGACGCCGTGGGTGAGCTGCGGTGCGTACTCGCCGAAAACTCCGGTCATGGTGATCCGGAGAGCATTGAGCAGGATCGCGAAGGGCAATACCGAGGCCACTATGGCGGCTTTCAGCCAGCGATTGGCCTCGAAAAAGTAGGCGTAAACCAAACAAAAGAACCCGAGTGTGATGAGAGACCGGAGGCCGCTGCACGCTTCCACCACCGACAGCCGTTGATGGGGAAGATTGAGAATGTTCCCCTCGCTCATCACGCTGAAGCCAAGGAGTTCCAGGGCCCATTCCGACATCTTCGTCGCGATCAATTGCAGAGGAAGAGTGATCTCGCCGTAAAGCACCTGCGGGAGAGGAAACGTGAAGAGCAACAGCCCCAAGGGGAAAATCAGGATCCGGAGCGCCCGCATGCCGCCGCCCAGCAGGATACATCCGGCGATGGAAAGGAGCAGAGCGAAGCGCGCAATCGTCGTGGATTCGCCGATGGTCGCGACGACGGCGACGATCGCTGCTATGCCCAGTACCCCTAGTCCCCAGGCGCTCGGCCGGGACGGACTGGCAAAAGCAACGTCCCGTTTGGACCAGGCGATGTATCCGGCGACGATGGGTGCGAAGAAACCATGGGCCATATCCTCGCTGAAGACCAGAAAATCCGCGGTCTGAACCAGGGTCCGCCAGTAGACCGCCAGGAGTAGGGCCGAGAGAACCGCGAAAAGCAGGACCCCACGGCCGGGTTGGCCGGTCGCCGAAGCAGTTTCCACCGGTCGAATATCAATATTTGGCGTCATTGCGGCCCTCGGGCTGGTTGGAAGGCGAGGTCGGGGCTTGTTACTGGGTAATTCAACCCGCACCTCTCTTCAACCGAGTTCATAGGCACGTTGAATTATAACAACTTCACCCTCCTGAGCGCGTCGAATCGAGCCGATGTTGAGAAAGAGCGGCGGTGAGCGAGGTATTATCGATAACAGGTATCGTGAACGGCATGAGGATCGAAAGCCGCTGTGATTTTCGTCCCCGGAGGCTGGATTTTGGCCTCCTCAAGGGGACGTCACCTTTATGGGTCTTATTTCTAATGGTATCCGCAACCTCTAGTACTTTCTCACAGGCATCCCGGCCCGACGTCCGCGAGAATTTGTCGAACTGCTTGAAGGGACTGCCGGATTGTAACCTCTCCCTACTCGCCCCCGCGGACCTCGCGCGCGTTTCCGCCTTCGTCAAGCAGCGGAATTACGAGCGCTGCCTGGCATTGGCGGGAAACTGTGACATGACCTTCCTTAGCAACGAACAAGTTCCACCGGTTATCCAAGCGCGGAATCAGCGTAATTTGGAAAGGTGCCTGGCGGGCGGGTTCCAATGCGACCCGCTGATATTGAATGAGACACAGCTGGCATCGGTGCGACAGGCGGCCCGGAAAAGAAACCTCGACGCCTGCCTGGATGGCTCGGCTCACTGCGATCCTCTGGACCTCGGCCCGGAGGAGATGAAACGCGTGCAAGTCGCGGCAAAACAAAGGAATCTGATCAACTGTCGCGAGGGGTACCCTTCTTGCGATCCGCTGCTGTTGAGTTCGAATGAACTGGGTATGGTCACGTCCCTCGCGCGCAGGCGCAACGACGAGAGCTGTCTGGCTGGGCTTCCGCGATGCGACCCCTCCCAGCTCACTCCGGCGCTGGCGACGCTCGTGAACGCGGCGGCAAAGCGACGCAATCTTGACCGGTGCATGGACGGAGCGGCATCCTGCGATCCTTTGCTCCTGACTTCACAGGAGTCGGCAGCAGTTGTGGCGGCGCTGCGTGGGCGGCAACAGATTAAGGGAAGAGATAAGTGATTTGTAGGCATAGTGTTATACTGGGTTTGTTCGGCACTTCCGGCGGTTGATAGACGTACATGCTGCTGGCATCTTCGAGATTCAGGGGGACCCCCTGACGTAGCCGAAAATGTGGCTAACGGGGCGGTAGCGCGCCCATCTGCATTCCTGATCGCGAGCGATGAGGCTCTTAAGTCGCGGTCTGAAGACGACCTCGGAGTCTGCTACAGCCTACGACGAGGCGTGATTTTCTGTCCGCTTAGTCCAATCGGGGCGGTTAGTTGAAAAAATTGATAGATCCGAAGCAAGTTTTCTTATCCTAAAGGGCCAGCAGCTTTTTGAAATGCATAAGTCCATAGATTCCAAAGGAACCCGAAGTCCGCAAAAAACTGCGACAATGGAAAGGGCCGTTTTCGAGCTTTATTTCGGCATCGGAAGCGGCAGCTTGGAATGGAGGAACAGGGGTTGAGAATTATCACGGGGTGCGCTCGTTCTTTCTCGATAACCGCGCTTGCCTTAGGCGCTTGTCTTGTTTTAAGAGCGCAGGTTCAACCGTTGCAACCGCAATCCCCAACGCAGACTCCAAGCGCCACACAGGCTCTTCCGCCTGGGACCGAAAGGCTCAGGCCCAATTACGTTCTCGGGCCCGGAGATCAGATCCTCATTCGAGCGTCTGAAATGGAAGAGCTCGGCGACAGGCCGTACCGGATTGAGCCGGATGGTTTTATTGACCTTCCCACCCTGGGCAAAACCAAAGCTGGGGGACTGACGGTGGATCAACTGCAAACCAACCTGGTGGAAGCGTTGCGCCCCTTTGTACGTCAGCCCCAAGTGACGATAACCGTCGTTCAATTCCGGAGCGACCCTGTCTTCTTCGTTGGCGCTTTCAAAACCCCAGGAATCTATCCCTTACAGGGGGCGCGCACGTTAGTGGAGATGCTGTCGGCGATCGGCGGTTTGCTGCCTAACGCCAGCCGGCGCATCAAGCTGACGCGAAGGACGGAGTTCGGTGCAATTCCTCTCCCTGGGGCCGTGAAGTCTCCGGACGGGACTGTGAGCTCCGTGACGATCAGCCTCGCCAGTTTGCGCGAGAACATAAACCCGGCCGAAGACATTGTTCTCATGCCCTTCGACGTGATTAGTGTTGAACGGGCGGAACTGATCTACGTGAACGGCGAAGTGGGTCATGTGGGGGCGTTCGAGCTCGATGAGCGCGATTCGATGTCCTTGGTTCAGGTTTTGACGCTTGCCGGCGGACTTGGGCATGAAGCGAACCCCACTCAAGCGATTGTTTTAAGACCGGTATCTAACACTTCCCAGCGCGCCCAGATTCCGCTGAATATCACCCGGGTTCTGGCCGGCAAAGACGACGATTTTCCCCTTTTGCCAAACGATCTTCTTTACGTGCCCCGCGAGCACGGCTTCAAGCGAAATATCGGGCGGGTTCTGCTCATCGCAATTCCGGTTGCGCTTTCTTTGGGCATCGCTCTAGCCGTTTACCACTGACAGGAATTCGACCATGCGAGACCAACAACCCACCCCTCCGAGCGAGCTCACTTCCTGGCGAAAGACGGCAACCGATCTGGTTCGTCCGGTGCCTTATGAGTTGCCTGCCGCCGGAGTGGGTAATGAAGCCGTCACAAAGACGAACTATCTGACGCTCCTTTGGCGGCGGAAATACTGGATCCTCGCGGCCGCCCTAGCTGGACTGGCCGGTGGTTTTTGCTGGGTAATTCTCCAAGTTCCGGTCTATCGTTCGAGCGCAACCGTCGAGATCGTCGGATTCAATGAGAGTTTCATGGGGATGAACCAGTTTGATCCGCAAGCTGGCACTGGCGCGTATAGCCCCAATGGGGCAAACATCCTGACGCAGGTGCAGGTCCTCTCGAGTCCCTCGCTATTGAGGACCGTGATGGAGCGCGTCACCCTGGAGCAGACCCCTATCCCACCTCCAGGCGGCGATTTTTTTGGAAAGATCCGAAACCGCCTGGGTCTGGTTCCGCAGGAACCTGTGGAGTTTGTAGGATTAGCGATCCACACCGCCGCCGCGACCAGTTCGGCCCGAGGCGTCGCTGCTTCTCGGATAATTGAGGTTAGTTGTCAATCGCCCTCGGCCGAAGTTGCGGCCGCATTCGTAAATGCCCTCGCTCAGGAGTACATAACGCAGACGGCTCGTTTCCGGACGAGTGCGGCTGCGCGGACGACGCAGTGGTTGGAGGGCCAAATCGAAGAAGCCACGACCCGGATGGATCGAGCCGACCAAAAGCTCCAGGACTTCGTGAAGCAGGAAGGACTGGCGTTCGTTCTTGATCAAAACACACTAGCGGACAGCAAACTGCGGCAGCTACAAGCGGATCTTTCCGCCGTCCAAACGGAACGCATCACGAAGCAATCTCGCTATGAGCTGGCTAATTCTAGTCCCGTCGACTCACTTCCGGAGATCCTGGACGACGGCACGCTACGCGGCCTGCGCGATCACCTAACCGAACTTCGAAAAGAGCGCGCGCAACTTACGGCTACGTTAATGCCGGGGCACATTAAAGTTAGACGCATAGACGCGCAAATAGCCGAATTGGAGAAGACCACGCAGGTGGAGAAAGCAAATCTGGTTCGGCGGATCCAAAACGATTACGAAGCCGCATTGCGACGGGAAAAACTTATTGCCGGATACTACGCCGCGCAATCGAGGACTCTAGCGGGCCAAGCGGAGAAGGCCGCGCAGTACAATCAGCTGAAACGTGAAGGAGAGATGGCGCGGCAAGCGCATGACTTACTGCTGCAGCAATATAACCAAACCGCTGTAGTTGCGGCAGTGCCCACAAGCAATGTCAGAGTCGTTGATACCGCTGAGCCTTCATCAATGCCTTTCAAACCGGAACCGGTGAAGGACATGTCAACCGCCACTGGTATGGTCACCGCCCTCGCAGCCGGCCTCGTCATACTTTTCGAAAAAATCCGAGCAATCAGGCTTGATCGGAGGTACTCAAGCCCTGGTCATACCTCCGCAGCTCTTAATCTCCCCGAACTGGGCGTGATTCCCGCCTTTGAGACTCGGCCAGTGCGGCGGTACAGCCTAAGCAGTCGTGGCCGCTTGGTGCGTCAGAATGGACTGCTTGGGCACCCGGGCCAACCAGGGACGGATTTGGCTGCGTGGACCAATCCTTCGCATGTCACGGAGTCCTTCCGTCAGGCGCTAACTTCTTTGCTTTCCAGCCAAATTGACCGGAAACACTCGATGATTGTTGTTACGAGCGCTGGTCCGGGAGAAGGCAAGACGACCCTGGTGGGCAATCTCGCTGCAGCAACAGCGGAAACAGGGCGTCGCGTCCTGGTGATCGATGGCGATGTGCGTCGTCCGCGACTCCACAAAGTCTTTAATTTGGAGCTCACGGCAGGTTTTTCAGATGTGCTACAGTCCGAAACACCGATCTCCCAGATCAACCTGGCTGATTTCATTCATCCAACGGGGGTGAAGGGTGTTTCGCTTCTGAGTTGCGGAACTGCAAAGACCCTTTCCGTCGGAGCGATGTTGTTTTCATTGAGATTGCCGCAGCTATTCACGCGACTGCGTGACGAATTTGATTTCGTTTTGGTCGACACATCTCCAGGCCTGCAGTTTTCAGATGCCCGGCTCTTCAGCCGGCTATGCGACGGAGCCGTCCTTGTCGTTCGTTCAGGGCTTGCCTTCCGGGAAAGTGTTATGGCGATTGTGCAGCGTTTTGCACAGGATGGGGTCCCGATCCTGGGAACCATTCTGAACGACTGGGACCCGGATGTGTCAGGCACCTCCTACGGCCCTTATGGGTACGATTACAAGAAAAGCTATGAGCAATACCATTCGAAGGAGTCGTCGCGGGAATAACCATGACGTCTGAAACGCCGGTCCTGCTGGAAACACCACCATTCTTCGACATCGAACCCTCCCGTGGATGGGTCACTCTCGGGTTGAAAGAACTCTGGCAGCACCGCGAACTGCTCTATTTTCTTACCTGGCGCGAAATCAAGGTTCGATACAAACAGACGGCCTTGGGCGCGGGTTGGGCGATCCTCCAGCCCCTGTTCGCCATGTTGATCTTCAGCCTGTTCTTTGGCCGATTGGGAAAGCTGCCATCTGATGGAGTTCCCTACCCGTTGTTTGTATTTGCCGGACTGGTTCCGTGGACTTTCTTTTCAAACGCGCTGTCCAGTTCCTCCAACAGTTTGGTAAACAGCGCCCACTTGATTTCGAAGATCTACTTTCCCCGGCTGGCTCTGCCGATTTCCTCCATTCTTTCGGGTTTGGTCGACTTCGCTTTAGCTTTCGGACTGCTGCTCGTCATTATGGCCTACTATAAGGTCGTACCCACGGTGAACGTCCTGTGGTTGCCGGCGTTGGTTCTGCTCGCTGCCGTGACCGCCCTTGGTGTAGGGCTGTGGCTTTCAGCGCTAAACGTAGAATTTCGAGACATCAAGCACACGCTTCCGTTCCTCGCGCAGATGTGGATGTTCGCAACCCCAATCGCGTATCCCAGCAGTATGCTGCCGGCTCGGTGGCGCACGATCTACGGATTGAATCCCATGGTCGGCGTTGTGGAGGGATTCCGGTGGGCCCTTCTAGGTACTGGATTGAGGCCCGGGCGGATAATGCTCGCTTCAGCACTAGCCGCTGTCTGCTTGTTGGTAAGCGGAGCGTTTTACTTCAGAAGAATGGAACGGACGTTTGCGGATGTGGTTTAAGAGTCGATGAGCAACAACGCACTGCTAGTGGAAGGTCTTGGGAAGAAGTACCGTATCGGAGAGCGCCGGGAAGCTTATAAGACTTTGCGAGACGGAGTGGCCACGGCTGCGGAGGGTTCCTTCCGAAGACTGGGGCATTTATTCGGCCGGAACGGCTCCATTCCGGTTTCCACTCCGATTGATTATTGGGCTCTACGTGATGTCTCGTTTGAGGTGAAGCACGGCGAGGTCGTTGGCATCATCGGCAAGAATGGCGCAGGCAAGAGCACTCTGCTAAAGATCCTCTCCCGCATTACCGAGCCGACGGAGGGCCGGGCCAGGGTTTTCGGACGCGTCGGGTGCCTCCTGGAAGTGGGGACCGGATTCCATCCAGAGTTGACGGGGCGAGAAAACATCTACATGAATGGCGCCATTCTGGGGATGACCAAGGCGGACATCGACAGGAAGTTTGACGAAATCGTGGCGTTTGCCGAGATCGACACATATTTGGACACGCCTGTAAAGCGGTACTCGACTGGAATGCAGCTTCGTCTTGGATTCGCGGTCGCGGCCCATATGGAACCTGAGATCCTGATCGTCGATGAGGTGCTGGCCGTCGGAGATGCCGCATTTCAAAAAAAGTGTATGGGGAAAATGGGCGATGTGGCGCATGGTGGCCGAACCGTCTTGTTCGTCAGTCATAATCTCGCCGCAGTGCAGCACTTGTGTTCGAAAGCTGTTCTCCTCGCCGGCGGACAGGTCGCGGCCATTGGTCCCACGCCAGCCGTGGTGCAGCAATATTTGTCCCCGCGGGATCCCCGCCAACCTGTGCGATTGAGAAATAACGTTCTCTATGAGTCGGATCTGAGGACGGATCTCGATTGCCAGATCGTCAGGATCTCCATGCTGGACGATTCCGGACTTCCGCTTGAGACCCTCCACACCTGGGACTATGTGATGTTCCGGATCGAGTATCGTGCGCAAACCAGGACTTCTTCCGCTTCACTCGACTTTCAGATAACCTCCACGGACGGAATCCGGGTGATCTGGTGTTCAACGCAACCGGACAGCAACATTCCAATGGATATCGAACCTGGGTTCAATTACGTTGACTGTATCTTTCCCGAGTGGCCGCTCAGCGCGGGGACCTACCTCGTCTCCGCGGCGCTGGCGATACCGAACCAGACCTGGTTGACCCCGGTGGACGATTTCGTGCCGCTCAGCGTTGCGGGCCGCGACGTGTTCCAATCCGGCCGGATGGTCCCGCAGTTGACCAGAGCGCTGATCGCCGTGCCGCACACCTGGCACATCGGGAGCGCCGACCGGCGAAAGGATGGGATCGAGAGGTCCGGCACGCTCCAACGGAGATACGCAGATTGATTCATATCAGGACACGGCTGCGTGAACGGCATTGTTTTGTTCTCTCGGCCCCGGTCGCATGAATCGTGCTCTCTCTCGCGATCCCCAATTTTAATGGCGGCCGTTTCTTGGCGACAACGCTCGAATCGCTGGAAAACAATCGCCCTTATGTTCGTTGGCGGTTTCAAGACGCGGGATCTACGGATGACTCGCTCGCGATCGCGCGCCGCTTTGCCGGCTCTCAGGACCAAATCATCGTTGAGCCGGACCGGGGGCAGGCCGACGCATTGAATCGCGCATTTCAATCCATGGGCGGAGAGATTGTTGGATTCATCAATTCCGACGACTGCTTGATGGAAGGTACGGCGAAAACAGTGCTGGCGGAGTTTGAGAACGATCCAACTTTGGATCTCGTTTATGGACAAGTGGCTTGGATCGATGAGCTGGGCCACGTCACGGGCCACCATGCCGGCGATATTTCCAGCTTAGCGGAGATTCTGGATATCTATCGCGTCTGGTGGAACCGCCGCCAGTGGGTGCAGCCCGAAGTATTCTGGCGTCGGAGCCTTTGGGAGCGGGTCGGCCCGTTTAATACCCGATATGACCTCGCATTCGACTATGACTATTGGGTGCGATGCTTTCAGGCACGCGCGAAGGTCAAGTCGATTCCTCAGATCCTCGCCAAGTTCCGGCTTCATCCTGGGCAAAAATCAAGCCGAGCCGGCGAGGCGGCAAACGAGATCCGAAATATTGTAGGCGACACGTTGGCTTCAGGAGAAGTTATCCCAACCCGCGACCGTAAAAGACTCGAGACGATGATCAGCTACGATCGCTATCAAAGCGGACAGGACGATCAGCAAGGGACTAAGCGTCCCAGTTTGGCGCGCATGCTTATGCGCCAACCAACATGGGCGTTCCTGCCTCCAGTGCGACAGCGAATCGTTCGCTCAGCACTAAGGGCTTTCAGTGCCAGATAGGCGGAGACAATGTCCACGCTCGGCCGAATAGCATACAGAGTCCGGTCTAGCTACCGTCATGGGTTACCCACAGCCTACTACCGTGACGTTGTTCGTTCCCGGATTCTCCAGACGCCTGCCATCGCTGGTACAAGTTCGAACGCATGTGAGATCCATGTGCTGACCACCTCCGGAGACTGGTTGAATCTCATTTGGGCGCTCAAATCCTTTTACCATTTTTCCC
>JBEKOZ010000105.1:0-10187 GCA_049521275.1 Bryobacteraceae bacterium
CTTTGCGCGCATTCACTTCGAGGATCGCTTCCACCAGATAATCGATGTGGCTCTGGGTGTAGACACGGCGCGGGATGGCCAGGCGCAGCAGCTCGTGACGGGCGTTCTCGCCGAACATCACAGACCCGATCTCGACGCTCCTCACGCCCGCGTGCCGATACAATTCCACCGCCAGCGCCTGCCCCGGAAATTCATTTTTGGGTATGTGCGGCAGCATTTTCCCGGCGTCAATATAGATCGCGTGACCGCCGGGAGGCTCGACGATCGGCACGCCATGATCGGCGATGTTTCTTCCTAAATAGCGAGTCGAAGCAATGCGATATTCCAGATAATCGCGGTCCAGCACTTCTTCGAGCCCCACCGCAATGGCTTCCAGATCTCGTCCAGCGAGCCCGCCGTAGGTCGGGAAACCTTCCGTTAAAATCAGCAAATCGCGCTCCTTCAGCGCAACTTCGTCGTCGTTCGTGCATAACATGCCGCCGATGTTCGCAAACGCATCCTTCTTCGCCGAGAAGGTGCAGCCATCCGCGTGTGAAAACATTGCCTGGGCAACTTGTTTCGGCGTCAGGCGCTCGAAACCCGGCTCCTGCTGTTGAATGAACCACGCGTTTTCAGCGAACCGGCAGGCATCCAGATAAAAAGGAATCTTGTGCTGCCGGGCTACACTGTGCACCGCGCGGATGTTGGCCATCGAAACCGGCTGCCCTCCGCCGGAATTGTTGGTGACGGTCAACATGATCAGCGGAATCGCGCCGGCGCCTTCTGCTGCAATCAACCTTTCGAGCGCGGCGACGTCCATGTTGCCCTTGAAAGGAATCCGCGCCTGCGTGTCGGCCGCCTCGGGCAGCGGCAGATCGACAGCGCGCGCTCCGGTGAACTCGATGTTCGCCCGCGTGGTGTCGAAATGAGTATTGCTCGGCACGATGTGGCCGGGACGGCACATCACGGTAAACAGAATGCGCTCCGCGGCGCGGCCCTGATGCGTGGGGATCATGTGGTTAAAGCCAGTCAGCTCGTCGACCACCTTCTTGAGACGGAAAAAACTCTCGCTGCCCGCATAGGATTCGTCGCCGCGCATCATCGCCGCCCATTGATGCGTCGACATCGCGCTAGTGCCGGAGTCCGTCAGCAGATCGATCAGGATGTCTTTGGCGCGCAGCTCAAAAAGGTTGTATCCGGCCTGTTGAAGAAACGTCTCGCGCTGCGCCGGCGTGGTGTGGCGCAATGGTTCGACGCTGCGGATACGGAATGGCTCGATGATGGTTTTCATCCACCCCTATCGTGGCACAACAGTCGCGCCGGGCTAAAGTAGAGTCAGGGCAATGAAGATCCTTGCTGGCGTGTTCCTCGCGGCGGTCGCATTCGCGGCAAAACCAACGCAGCCGGTGGTGTTGAAATCCTCGCAGCTTGAAGTGACCTTCGACCCGTTGAAGGGTTTACCGATCGAGTACCGGTTATCCTCCAACAAAGCGAGCCTTCGCGGCGGCCTCAGCAGCGAAGTTACCGCGACCATCTTCCGCGCGAATCCGCGGCGTTATACCAACTACGCGATTCGTCCCGAAGTGATTCGCTCCAACAAGAGCCGGGCCGATTTTCAGTTCACCGTGCGCGAAAAGGGTGCGACGATGGCATCCTTCCTGCTGCGCTATGAATTGGATGGCGCCGAGCTGCTCGTCTCTCTCGAAGCGGTACTCGAAGAGCAGGGGTTTGAGCTGATCGACGTCGGACTGCCGGAGCTTGCCTCCGTTCGCGAAGAGGATGGAGGCGCGTGGCTGGCGCATGGCGACGGCGGCGGCGCATTGGCGATGCTCAACAAGGCCAAGCCCGGGCACCTTCTTGCGAATCCGTCCTGGGGCGGGGTTGCCGCGACGCTTCCGGTGGTGATGATCGGGACGAATCGGATGCTGTGCGTCGAGGAAGTGCTGTCTTACATGGATACAACCGAGCTGGCCGTGGATCATCACGCCGCGGCGCTCGGGACCGTGAAGGTGTGGCGAGTCAACGGGAGCCTTGCGTATGACCTGAACAAGGGCCCGAACTCGCCGCGGAATTCCGGCAACGAATCCACGCCGAACCTGATCGTGGGAGGACGTCCTCTCTGCCGGCTCGACTTTTTGGGCGACCTCGATCACAATGGCGCGGTAGATTGGCTCGACGGCGCCAAGCTGGTGCGGGCACGGATGCCGCCGATCCCCACGCATGACTATGACGACAGGCTGCTGTACATGATCGATTGCGATGAACCGAGGCTGGCGAAGCCCAGGGCGACCTTCGCCGATTCGGAGAAGATCGTCGAACGGGTCGCGTCGCTGACAGCGGGCGCTCCGCAGACGGTTTATTTGTGGGGCTGGCAGTATCGCGGCAGGGACACCGGATATCCCGCGGTCGCCGAGGTGAACAAGCGGCTCGGCGGATTCGATGGCTTCGTGAAGCTCCAGCACGAGGCTCGCGCGATGAATGCGACGGTCAGTTTCTCTGATAATTACGACGACGCGTATCAAAGCAGTCCGGCGTGGGATCGAACCGTGATCGCGCGCAGCCCCGACGGGCCGCTGTGGGAAAGCCGCAACTGGACGGGCGAAAACTCCTTCATCCTGGGCCTCGCGAAATACATGCAGGGGCCTGGGCCGGAGCGTATTCGTTATACGGCGGAGCACTACAGGATCCGCGATACCTATCTCGTCGATGCGTTGTCCTACTACACGATTCGCAACGATTGGGATCGCGACCGGCCTGCGAGCGGCGTGAAGAATCTGGTCGACGGCCGCTACAAGGTGCTCGAAGAATTCAAGAAGCGCGGCCTCGACGTGGTGTCGCAAGAACTGCGGTACGCAACCCTCGGCAGGATCAGCGTCAGCTACAACGGCCCGGTGGGCGAGGAGTCTCCTTTCGGCGGCGAACCCATTCCGTTGATCGCCACGATTTACCGTAAATCGGCGATGTGGGGCATGCGCGGCGAAGCATGGAGAAAACACCCTGAGCTGAATAGCTTGTTCTACAACGGGCACGAATTCCCTTGGTTTCCCGGCGGTGAAGATCGGGAGTTTACGAGGTTTTACTACGGCACTTTGGTGCCGTGGTATCAGATCCATTACCGGAATATCGAAGCGTACCTGCGGGACGGCGATCGCGCCGTGGTCAGCCTGGAGGGCAATGCGAGGATCGACCTGGATTGGAGGTCCGATCAATATTCCGTGACCATCGGCGGCGTCGAGGTGGCGCGGGATGGAGACACCTTCTGTCCCATCGGAAAGGATCGTGTGGCCTTCTATTCTCCCCTTGCGAAGCAGCTGAGCGCACCATTGCCCGAAGGGTGGGATGCAAATGCAGTGGTCGCGCTGGCGCTGTCGGCGGATAAGACGGAATCTGCGCGAGTGTCGGTACGGGACGGGAGGTTGATCGTCAACGTTCAGCCGGAGCGTCCGGTGATGGTTTTTCGGGACATTGTGGCGCAGGGCCATGCCGTGCCAAAATCAAGGCCCTAAAAACTAGATGTCGATCACTCGGGTCTTGTGCTTGCTGAGGTACCAGCAAGGCGGACTATCGAAATGGGGAAACAGAGACGCAACGCAGCTTTGCATTTCCGCTGGCGGGCTGTAATCGAACTCCGTTCTCCCGCTCTTTTGGTGGATGGCGTAGTAGGGTTGGACTTTCACGGATCCAAGGGGCCGGCTGCGCGCGACGGCGTAATCGCCAAGGTAAATCACAGTTAGCGACAGAATCGCCCCAATTGCGGCTTGTTTCATCACTTTTGTCACTCTTAAGTTTAACGCGACGGGAACTTTTCACGCGGCGGCGGGATCTCTAATCCAATAGGAGCCGCATGAGGCCATTCGGCAGGGCTTTGATCGCGTCACTCTCGATCCAGACGGCGGTGCTGGCTGGATATCTCGACTATCCGTTCTGGGCGGCGATTCTTTGGATGGTGGCGGGCGTCGTCATCTTGCAAAGCGTCAGGGTGGCGGGTGGAGGCGCGCGGCGGCGCACCATGCGGCGCATGCGGGATGCGCTGGCGACCCTGATCCTGCTTGGCGGCATGCTTCGGGTCGCCATTTTGCTACTTCCCTTCGGTGGAGGCGACCGGTACCGTCCGCCCGATCTGAAGACCGCATCGAAGGGCTCGGCCGCTGATGGGAGTTCCGCCTCGGTCGACAATAGCGGCGATCACACCGGCGTGATTCTGCTGCCGGAACATCAGCAGCACACCACGCTGGTCCCGCCATTGCCTTCCATGCCGAGCGATCTGTTCGACGCGAAACACCAGAACCCGCTGACGATTCCCTTCTACGGCGCCTATTGGTTTTTCAAGCTGCCGGACACCAGGCCTCCGAGGGATTCTTTCGTTACCCACGGCACACCGGCGGAAATGACGTTTTATGCACCAGACAGCCGGCCGCTGATCATGGAGGCGCACCAGAACCTGGGGAAATTGATCGACCTCAACTGCTGCCGGGAAATCCGTATCGAGATTCGAAATGCCGACCGTTATCCGGGTACAGTCTCCATGGAACTGGTTCTGGTGAACACCAGACAAGGACAGGAAGGGTCGGTTTCGCTCGGCAGCTCACCCGTCACTTCCGCTCCAGGCGAGCCGGACGCGCCCATGAAAGAGACCCTCACGTTTCCCATTTCAGCGCATTCACCCATCCGCAAATTCGACGAGCTCATGATTCGTTTCCCGAGGATGAGAACAAGAATCAACCGCAGCGCGAAGATCGCGATTGACCGGTTTGTGCTGATTCCTCGCGGCTAGCGCGGTTTCATAAGTACTCTGTAAAAATGAAGACCAACGCGGTCAGATTGTTGGATACGGCAAAGATCCCGTATGAGTTGCGGGAATACCAGGTCGATCCGGAGGATCTCTCCGCGGAAACGGTCGCGGCCAAGGTAAATCTTCCGCTCGAGCAAGTGTTCAAGACGCTGGTGATGCGCGGCGACCGCAACGGCGTCTGCCTCGCTGTAGTCCCGGGAAATACGGTGGTGGACGAGAAGGCGCTGGCGCGGCTGACCGGCGACAGGCGAATCGAAATGGCGCCGCTCAAAGAGGTGCAGGCGCTAACCGGCTATATTCGCGGCGGCGTAACAGCAATTGCCGGCAAACGCGATTATCCGGTCTACGTGGACGAGACAGCGGAGTTGTTCGACGTGATCTCCGTCTCGGCAGGAATGCGCGGCTTGCAGATCCTGCTGGCACCCGGCGATTATCTGCGCATCACGAAGGCGACCATCGGCGCCATCGGCCGTTAGACCCCTCCGGCGTGCAATCAGCCTACCGAGCCGCGACCACAGGGAGCGGTCTTTCATCGGTACCCGGACCTGTACAATAATCCCAAAGGATCTCTCAAAATGTTTCGAACTTTCTTGTTGTCGGCTGTCCTTTTGAGCGTGCTCCGCGCGCAGGGTCGCGGTGGCGGCGGTGCGGCTGCCGGGCCCATCCCTCCCATTGAGGAACGCGTCAGCGGCATGCAGAAGCTGGACGGATATTTCCCCGTCTATTGGGAGGAACGCACCGGCAGCCTGTTCCTGGAGATTCCACGCTTCCACGCGGAATTTCTTTACGCCACTGGCCTGGCCGCTGGCTTGGGATCGAACGACATCGGACTCGACCGTGGACGGGAAGGCGGCGGGCGCCTGGTTTCGTTTCATCGCGTCGGCCCGAAGGTGTTTCTGGTGCAGCCGCAGGAGTCGTTCCGCTCGTCGAGCGCGAATCCGGCGGAGCGAAAGTCGGTCGAAGACTCCTTCGCGAAGTCCATTCTTTGGGGATTCACCGTCGCCGCGGAGAGCAACGGGCACGTGCTGGTGGATGCCACCGACTTCTTCGTGCGCGATGGAGACGGCGCCGCCAGCGCTCTTCGTCCCGGAACGTATCGCGTCGACCGCACGCGCAGCGCCGTCTACATGGAGCGGACCAAGGCATTTCCCAAGAACACGGAAATCGAGGTCACGCTGACCTTTTCAAATGAAGCCGCCGCAGGAGGCCGCGGCGGAGGAGGCGGTCCCGCAAGTGGTCCTCCTGCAATTGGCGCGGCCGGCGCAGCGGGCGGCGGCGGGCGAGGCTTTGGGCTATTCTCAGGAACGGTCGCCAGCGTCACACCCGAAGCCGACGCGGTCACGTTGCGCGAACACTACTCGCTGGTCGAACTGCCGGACAATAACTACACCCCGCGCGAAGACGATCCGCGCGCCGGCTACGGCGGCTTGACCTATGTCGATTACAGCGTGCCCATCGGCGAACCGATGACCAAGCGCTTCATCCACCGCCATCGCATCGTGAAAAAAGATCCGAACGCGGAGATGAGCGAACCCGTGAAGCCCATCGAATACTGGGTCGACCCCGGCGCGCCGGACGACGTCAAGAAAGCGCTGGTCGAAGGCGCAAGCTGGTGGAACCAGGCCTTCGAAGCCGCCGGTTTTCGCAACGGTTTCAAGGTAGCCGTCCTGCCCGATGGCGTGGACCCCATGGATATTCGCTACAACATGATCAACTGGGTCCATCGTTCGACGCGCGGCTGGAGCACCGGCGGCTCGGTGTCCGATCCGCGCACCGGCGAGATCATCAAAGGCACCGTGACCCTCGGATCTCTGCGCGACCGTCAGGATTACATGATTTTCGAAGGGCTCCTCTCGCCCTACATGATCGGCAACGAGCGGCCGGAGATTCTGTATCAAACCGCCCTCGCGCGCATCCGCCAGCTCGCCGCGCATGAGGTCGGGCATACGCTTGGTCTCGGCCATAACTATTACGACAGCACCAAGGGATGGATCTCAGTAATGGATTATCCCCATCCCCAGGAAACGTTGAAGCCCGACGGGACGATCGACCTTTCCCACGCCTATGAGGCCCGTATCGGCGATTGGGACAAGGTGACGATCAACTACGGCTACCGCCAGTTGCCGAAGGGTGACGAGCACGCCGCGCTCACCAGGATTCTCGACGACGCCTGGGCGCAGGACCTGATTTACATGACCAATCAGGACACCGACGCGCACCCCAAGGTCGACCAATGGTCCAACGGCGTCAACCAGGCCGACGAACTGAATCGCATCATGAAGATTCGCCGCGCGGCCCTCAACAGACTGGGCGAGCACACCATCCGCACCGGCGCGCCCATGGCCACCATCGAAGAGCCCTTCGTGCCGATCTTCATGTATCACCGGTACACAGTGGAATCGGCTGCCTCGATGCTCGGCGGCATCGATTACATTTACGCGATGCGCGGCGACAAGCGCACTCCGTTGAAGTGGGAGACAGCGGCGAATCAGCGTAAGGCGCTCGACGCGCTGGCCGACACCCTGAAGCCGTCTGAATTGACGGTGCCCCAACAGATTCTCGACGCGATCCCGCCGCGTCCGCCGGGATTCGGCCGCCACCGCGAATTATTCCCGCGCACCACCGGCGACGGCTTCGATCCTTTCAGCCCCGCTGTCGTGGCATCCGATACGACAATAGGTTTCGTGCTCGAGTTCGCCCGCGCCGCGCGTATGGTCGCCCAGCACGCGGTCGATCCGTCGCTGCCTGGACTCGAAGAAGTGATCGATCGCCTCACCAAGGCGATCTTCAGTGCACCGGCAGCCTCGCCCTACGAAGCGGAAGTTCGCCGCTCCGAGGAACGCGTCCTGGTGGATCGCCTGATCTGGCTGGCAACCGCCGCTCCCAACGGCCAGGTCCGCGCCATCGCCTCGTTGAAGCTATCCAAACTGGAGGCCCGGTTAAAAGGTGCGGCAACGGCCAGCGAATCCGAAATCGCGCAAAACGTTCTCCTCGCTTCTGACATAAAGCGTTTCCTGGAGCGTCCCGCCGAAACCACAAAATGGATCGCTCCGCAGGAAGCCCCGCCAGGCGCGCCCATTGGTGGCGATACAGGAATGGATTGGCTGGCCCCGGTGCCGATGTGCACCTGGAGCAGCCTGCACCCCGACTGGTGGTCCTGGACGGAACGGCCACCGATGTAAGTTGTGGTAGTAGCCGCGCTTCCGACGAGTCCAGTTCCCGGAAATGGCTATTGGCAGTATCTTCTCTACGGATGCGTCAGTTCGCGGAGGGTCTCTCCACATGGTCGACGACTAGAACGTCAACAACGCCCTTCTGCGTTTCCAACTTGAGCCCGAGCTGCTCTTGCAGCGCGGTGAAGATCGAAGCGCCGGGGTCCGGGCTCTCGTCGGGCGTCCACTCCAAGTTGACATCGAATTCACCTACGATTCCCGTCCGGTCGAGGACGGCGCGATCAAGCACGCGACCCGCCAGCTGCGCCGCGAGCAGTCCCATCGTCACCTTCCGCGCAACCAAACGTCCCTGCCCTCCCCTAACCTCGGGGCCACCCGTGCCCACGGAGGGCTGAAGCCTCGGGCCTCCCTTCGAAACTACGAGCGCCAACACGGGCATTTCTTTGGATTCGCGATGGAGCGTCAGACTAAATCTTTCGGCAAGCAGGCCCCTGGCCATCGCCAGAATCCTTTCGTTGTTCGCGTCACCCTGCGGCTTCGCGACAATGTCGTACTCCTCGGACCCGACCCAGCCTGGGCCACCGGATACTTGGAAGTCCCGCACGTCATAGGCGTAGGCGATCAGGCTCTTCGTCGTGATACCGGTGATGGCAAACCGCTCGCGCGTGGGATTGTAGATCGTCGGACCGTGCGAGCCGGGAGCGCTCCGCTTAACCGAGGCCACCTCAAATTGCGGCTCCTCTGTGGTTCCGATCTGCGCCCTTACGGGGACCCGCGCGATGCTCAGGAATACGACCGCCGTCCGAAAAAAGCATCGTGGTACAGCCATCATCGACAGAATATCACCATCATTCTATTGAACTGCGTCTCGTGACCCGTGTCACTTTCCGATAATCCGCCGATGTGGCTGCTTTGGCGACGTCTCAGGCAACTCCGAAGCTCAGCCCCCGCTGATCCTGCACCAGCTTTCGAAAATCACTGAGATTATTCCGTCCCTCGCCGGACTATACAGAGGTGTTAAGAGCACTAGCGATTTTCTCTATAGCATCGACCGCGTTAATCGGTCAAGCTAATTCCACGGCGCCGCCCAAAAAGCCTCCCACTCCTGCCGGCACCAGCGCTCAGGAAGACAAACAAATCGAGGCCGCAATCCGCGCCAAGCTCGAGAAATCGAAGATCGGCAAGGACGGATTCAAAGTGCGCGTACAAGGCGGCATTGCCTACTGGGAAGGCTCCACCGGCGTGCTCCAGCACAAGGGCTCAGCCACGCGCATGGCCAAGACCGCCGGTGCCAAGTCCGTAGTGAACAACATCAAGGTCTCCGACGCCGCAAAGGACAAGACCGCCGACAATCTCGATCAGGGCCGCCGCCGCGCCCAAGTAAAACGAAGCGACCCCCGCACCGAAAAAGACCCAGAAAAGTAGTCCGTTTTCCCTACTGGCTACTGGCTACTGGCTACTTCTTCCCCTCACCTCCCGATCAGCGACAGAATCAAATCCCGCTCGGCTATTGTAAAGGTGCTCCCTGGCGCGAAGTTGTAATTCTTGCCGGTGACCAGCCTGACGTGGAAGGCCATCAGGCTGAGTTGGCCGTGCGCCAGCATACCCACCAGCCGGTTCTTCTGGGCCTCCTTCACCTCATTCTTCGAGACTTTGAACGAACCAGAGCCGTTCCCTGAAACAAAAGCCACCGTCGAGTTCGAGATCATCAGCCTTCCATCGGAAGCCACCGTGAAATTGCCGCCGCCGAGATCGTGATGGACATGAAATGTCGCGATTCCTCCACGTGCAATCGCCCCGCGGTAGTAGGTGACCGCTTGCCCCAGATCGCCGATAGTGTAGAGATAAAGCTCGCCCAACGCCGCGTATGCTTTCCAGCTCTTTGGTTGCAGATTGATCGCCTTCAGATACACGGCAACCGCGCCATCGGTATCTCCGGCTGCGATCAAGGAGACCCCTTGACCTGTCAGGGTGTCGTAACTGGCTCCGGCGTCCCCGGCAGGCGCGTCGCCGGCCGCGGTACCCGAGTCGCTGGCCGCCGCAGTCCCGGAATCGCTCGCGGTCGCAGTCCCCCCATCCTTTGCCTTGTCGTCCGCCGCGGGTTTGGCATCATCCGGATTGGCCGGAACTGCCGTATTGTCCGGATTGGCCTGGTCCGGATTCACCGGTATCGGCGTATTATCCACGGTCGGCGCGGGCGCCGGCACGAACGTCGACTCCTGTTGCCGGTGCCAGAGCTTCGG
>JBEKOZ010000106.1:0-10166 GCA_049521275.1 Bryobacteraceae bacterium
AAGCGATGATCGACGCCGTCCGCTATCCGAACCTGGTCAAATTGGCGCTCCTTGCGTTCTCGCTCGGCTTGTTCGGCATACTTCTTCCGCGCAAGCCGGGCGTCGCGTTTCGCATCGTGGGCGCGGTCGGGATGTTGACCGCGCTGCTCGCGTTGCTAGGGCTTTTTAGCAACCAGGTTCTCGCTTGGACGGGGATTCCAATGCTTGCGGGCTTTCTGGGCCTGGCCATTCTGTACTTCCGCCCCTTTTGAAGCAGGGACGGCCAGCGCACTGCCCGACCCAATGGGAATGATGGCTTGCGACGAGTAAGCGATGCTCACGTTCGAGGGAGACGTGACGCCGACGTCGAAGAAATTGTCCCCGGGCGAGACTCCGGTCGTCGGAATGGTGACGTTAAGCTGATTGAGCCCCGCGAAGCCGGAAAGACCCGAATAACCCACCGTTGCCGTGATCCCGCCGATGTCGACGGAGATGGTATCGACAGTGATGTCCCCACCGGACGGGCCGGGGACTCCATCGGCAATCGTCGGAAAGACCGCGCCCAGCCCCGTGAGGTAAACCGCGATCGTTTCGCCCGGCTGCGCGGGACTATCCTCGGTGACGATCGAACCGTCGAGATGTTCGGCCGCTGCATAGCTGGCTCCGTTGGATCCCTGATAAGTGGATACTCCGGGGGTCGCCGCATACTGGAGGCCGTCGACAGGCTCCGAAACGAGATTGGACAGGACGCCGTTGTTTTTCACCTGAATCGTCGCGACGCTGAAGGTGCTGACGTCGTAGGGCACGATCGCGGCGATCTGCCCCGGCGAAACATAGTACAGCGGCGCCGCGAGTCCATCGATCAGCACCGACACGCCGTTGAGCTGCGTGGGCAGTTGGCTCAACACTTGCGCCGTCGTCGCGGAAACCACTCCCGAAGGCGCAAGATTTGTTCCATAAAGCGCAAGGATTTCCCCCGGCGCTACGCCGGAAGTGAATGGTGCGTTGCTGCTGTTGTTCAACACGCCCGTCGGATTGAGGTAGACGCTCTCCCCGGTATTGACCGACGCCGGCGCCAGGAGCGCGATATCGAGCCCCAGATACGGCGGCACTCCGATTCCGATGCGTACATTGCCATTGTCTCCGACGATATAGGTTTCGGTGGCGTCGGTGCTCGGATTCGTGTCCGTTGAAATGTCGCTATAGGTGCCGCTGCACACCGACGAGAACAGCCGCTGATGCTTGACCACCTGGGAACTCTCCACCTCGAAAGAACCGTAATAAGAGATCAGATCGGAGGCGTCGCAGACGGATCCCGTCACATCGTTGTAGACGCCGGCGTTGTACCACAGCGTGCCGCTCAGGGTCGCGTTGCCCGACGTGTTTTTCACGCCCACCAGCATGTCGAATCCAGTGGGCGATCCGCCAAACACAAAATTACCGTCCGGCGAGAAGTACAGGTACTCCTGTCCGCCGATCAGCGTGGCCGCGCTCGAAGCCGCGGCGGGGAAATTCAACACGATGGCGCCATTGCTGGCCGAATACTTCAGGTTGTTGGCCGCTTGTCCCGTCGGCGTCGTTCCGTTTCCGGCGTAGTAGCCGATCATTGCACCCTGCGCGGCTGTCCCGCCGCCGTTCGGGTTCAGAGTGAATTGCGCATCCTCGAAATACTGTGGGTTCGCACTGGCGTAATTCACATATCCCATGGTGTAGGCGCCGGAAAACGTGGAGACGGTTGGCGTGGAGGAGGGCACTTCGCCAACGATGAGAAGGTTGTTATATCCGCTCGACTCCGTGGCGCTCCCGATGAAGACGCCGTTGGCCACCATCCCTCGAATTTGGATGCCGCTCAGCGGGTCGGTAATATACCCAAAGCCACCGCCTCCGATGGCGTACGTCCCGCTGACAGGGTTTAACGTCCCGGACTCGCCGGAGGAGGCATCCACGTAGCTCGCGGCCGCCATAGCATAGGTGCCCGGCGCGCCGCCACTGAAGGTCATCGTGCCATAGACGCACGAAGCGTCGCTGAGGGCGCCTTGATTGCTGAGGCCGCTGGTTGTCCAGGTCACTTCGCGGAAATAATAGTTAGCGCTGCTGTTGAACAGGCCGTTTCCGCTGGTTTCCCAAGTAGGAGCCTGCGCAAAGATCCGACACCCGGTCAGGATCGAAAGAAAAAAAGTGGATCGTCCAAGTCTCATATGATTCTGTTTGTAAGATGCACCCCACTTCAGAAACGTTCCTTTGACTTAAGAGGTTTACCGCCTGCCGGTCCGACTGTTAGAATTAATTAACGGTAATCCGAGCGCGCCCGTAGCTCAGCCTGGATAGAGCGTTTGCCTCCGAAGCAAAAGGCCACAAGTTCGAATCTTGTCGGGCGCACCACATCGTATTTCCGACCTCCGGAGAATGAAGGTCACAAACGTTATTAAGAGCCGATCACCGGCAATATGTTCATCTTGAAAAGCCGGGGGTCGTTAGAATCCCAGGACATCGACAGGCAGGATTCAAGAAAATGAAGTATGCAGTAATTTTCGAGAAGGCCGACCACAACTGGGCAGCGTACGTTCCAGATCTTCCAGGATGCGTGACCACCGGCAAGACCCTCGAGGACACGCGCTTGCTGATCGCGGAAGCCATCGCCTTTCACGTCGATGGCCTGAAACGGCACGGTTATCCGGTGCCGGAGCCTAGCTCCCGCGCGGAAGAAATCGAAGCCATGGCCGGCGGCGGATGAGCTCCCGCTAATTCTTCTGCGCGCGAAATTCGATCGACGGCCACTTCTCCGCGAATTCCTTCGCGTGCACGTCGCACACCTGACCCGGGTTTGAGCTCTGCGTGCTGTGCTCGCCATAGTACATGTAATCCGTTTCCCACAACGCCGTCTTCTTGCAGTGGTCGCACAGGTTCTTGTCGTTGGCATGGATGGCGGCCATGCGATGTCCGTAAGATTCTTTCATGATGAATAACTCCACTCCTAGAGTTACATAATTGAAGGGATGAACGTAATTTTGTTCGGCGCCTCGGGAATGGTCGGCCAAGGCGTTCAGCGCGAATGCCTGCTCGACCCGCAGGTGGAAAAGGTCCTCTCGATCGGCCGCAGCGCCACCGGACAGACTAGCGCGAAGCTCCGCGCGATCGTGCATAAAGAGATCGCCGACCTGTCCTCGATCGAGGACCAGCTGCGCGGCTACGACGCGTGCTTGTTCGCGCTCGGTGTCTCCTCTCTCGGCATGAAGGAGGCCGATTACCGGCACATCACTTACGATTACGCCGTCGGCGCCGCCCAAACGCTGGTCCGGCTGAACCCCGCCATGACGTTCGTCTATGTGTCCGGAATGGGCACAGACAGTTCGGAGCGCGGGCGCACCATGTGGGCTCGCGTAAAAGGCGAAACCGAGAACGCGCTGCTCCGCCTGCCGTTCAAGGCCGCGTACATGTTCCGGCCGGGTTTTATCCAGCCGCTCCACGGCGTCAAGTCGAAAACGGCGCTGGTTCGCATTCCCTACATCCTGCTGGGACCGTTCATGCCGCTGCTGATGAAACTCTCCCCGAAGTACGTCACCACCTCGGAAGTGCTGGCGCGCGCGATGATCAAGGCAGCCCGCGACGGCGCGCCCAAGCGAGTGCTGGAGAGTCAGGACATCAACGCGTTATGAATCTTCAACAACAGTTCGGCGGCATCGATATTTACCTATTCGACCAGATCCAGCGCGGCCGCATCGCGCCCGGCATGCGCATCCTTGACGCCGGATGCGGCTACGGCCGGAACCTTGTTTATTTCCTGAACGAAGGCTACGAAGTCTTCGGCGTCGACCAGGACCCCCAAGCCATCGCGTCTCTTCCCCCCGGTAATTTCCGGGTCGGGAGCATCGAGGAAATGTCTTTTCCCGACGCCTTCTCAGACGTCGTGATCGGCAGCGCAGTCCTCCATTTCGCACGCGACGACGACCAGTTTCGGGCGATGCTGCGCGCCATGTGGCGAGTCCTGAAGCCCGGCGGCCTGTTTTTCTGCCGCCTGGCCTCCTCGATCGGAGTCGAAAGCCAGGTCGTGCGCATCGCCGGCCGCCGCCATCTGCTGCCCGACGGGTCGGAGCGCTATCTGGTCGACGAAGCGCTGCTGAGCGGTCTGACCCAGGAACTCGGCGGCCGGTTGCTGGACCCTCTCAAGACTACAGTGGTGCAGAACCAGCGGTCGATGACAACTTGGGTGGTGCGGAAGAACCCTTCATAGCCCGTCCCCACGCTTACGCATGGGGTTATAACCCCGGGCGTCAGACCCTCAAGGAGTCTTGGATTCCCGCGTTATCCGTCCGCTGAACCCTTCGTCGAGCGAAACATGATTCACTTCGAGCGTTTCGCCGAGCGCCTTATCCAGGCTGGCGCGGGCATGCACGTAGGCGGAAAGCGACGTGGTCAAGGTGGTCTGCGCGGCCACCACCGCGCGCTGCGCGATAATCACGGCGCTGGTGGTTCCCGTGCCGTACTGGAACCGGTTCTTCTCGGCCTCCAACAACTGCTCTTGCAGTTTGAGGGAGTCCGCGGCCACTGAGTAACGGGAGCGCGCCTGCCGCAGTGCGAGCATTTCGTTTGAAATCTCCACCAGAATCGCGTTTTTGTCGCGCTGGCTGCTGACGTCGCCCTGTTTGATTTGCAACTGTTCGACGCCGTAATCCGCCTGCGCTACCCGGTTCCCCAGTGGAGCCACATAGTAAAAGCCGGCATACTCGGTAGGAAAATCGTTGCGAAAGATCTGGCCCAGGGCTTTTGCGTAGCCTCCGTTAAAGAACGGACTCGTCGGCTCCCCGGGAATCATTTGCGGCGTACCGGCCGCGCCCGCGTCTTTGTACCGCCCGTAAACCACGCCGGTAGGCTGGAGTGCGTCAGCCGTGCCGATACTGGAGATTTCAGAATTCAGATCTTTGATCTTCGCGATTGCCATGTCCGGCCGCTTCGCCATGGCCGTCGCGAGCAGCTCGCGGAGCGAGGGTAGATTGTCCTGCTCCGGCACTTGAATACGATCGAGCGTCACGATCCGTGCGGCTTCAATCGCGGGATCCGGGACTCGCGTCAACTGGTCTTTGAGCGTAGCCTCGCGCTGGCGAACCGTGGCCTCCGCAATACTGACGTCCTGTTTGCGCGCCGCAAGCTCTGCGGCTGACCGGGGAAGCTCGACGGGAGCCAGCGTGCCGAGATTGATCTGGCCTTTTGTGTCCTCATAGAATTTCTGCGCGATCTCGAGCGATTGCTGGTTCAGCTTGAGCGTGTCGCCCGCGCTGACCAGATCCCAGTATTGCGTCACCACGCTCGACACCAGATTCTCCAATTGCGATCGGAAGGCATCGCGAGCCGAGATCTTATTGTTCACCGCAACTTTAATCTGGCGAGTGTTCACCGCCCTGCCGCGCTGCTGAAACAAGGGAATCTGCGCATAGACGCTCATATACGGCCCAACTGCGGGATTGTAATTGTCGGTGGGCGCGTTTTCGCTCAACGACTGTTCGTAACTCTTGTACTGCACCAGCCCACCGGTGGGCAAACCTTGCGTGAGCGTGGTGCTATAGGCACGCAGATTATCGACCAGCGACGCCACTCCGCTGACCACCTGGATTGGTTGAGGAAAGGTGATGTGCGAAAAGCTCGTGGTGTTTGCCAGCACCGGATCCATGGGCTGCGCCGTCGTCCCGATCTGCGCCACACTCACGCCTCCGCCCCCGCCGCTGCTGCCGGTACTCGCGCCGCCGGCGCTGATGCCCGCGCTCGATGCCGTCCCGAGAACACCTAGACCGGCATCCGCGGCGGCGATCAGCGTTTGCGCGCTCGGTGCTCCGCGTGGCGCGCCGCCTGCTTCCGCGCGCTCGATAGTCCATTCCGCGGTTAGCGGCTGGGTTCGCGCGACCTCCAGGTTCAGATCGTTCTCGATCGCCAGTGCGATCGCATCCTGCAACGTCAGATACAGATTGCCCGCGCGCATCAGGCTATGGATCCGCTCCGTATTGGTCATGCGTGCCGAAGAAATCGTCACCGGCATAAACGGCCGCCACCAGACCGGGCTCGTGGGCCGGTCGATCACCGGCGGTTGCGCCTGCAGCAGCGCGCACGCACAGATCCACGCGAGCGCCTGCCGGAGAAACGTTCGTGCGCTCATTTCTTGTCTCCCGGCGGCGACGGTGGTAACGACGGTGGTAACGACGCCGGCAGTATCGATTCTCTGGTCACACGTCCCGACGCTGCTTCCTCCATCGACACGTGATTCACGTCGAGCGTACGCCCCACCGCCTGGTCGAAGCTGATCCTGGCGTGCGTGTAATTCGCCATCGCCTGCGCCTCCAGCGTCTGGTCGTTCACCAGATCCTTCTGCGCCTGAATCACGGTCGTGACGTCCGTGCCCGTCGCGCCGTATTTGAACTTGTCCTGCTCCGCTTTCAAGCTCTGTTCCGCCAGTTGCCGCGTCGCGACCGCGGTTTCGAAGCGCGACCGCGCCTGTTGCAGCCCGATCAGCGCATTTCTGACGTCCACGCGAATCTGATTGGCCAGCCGCTGCAGCTGCAGCTCGCTGCGCCGGAGCGTTAATTGATCCATGGCGTAATCCGCCTGCGCCTGCCGGTTGCGCAGCGGAATGCTCAGCGAGAATCCCGCCGAATAGTTGGGGAAATTCCGCCTGAATTCCTGGGCCAGCATGTTTCCGTAGCCGCCGACGAAGTAGGGACTCGCAGGGCCGCAGCAGTTGTTGTAGATCGGGTTGATCGGTCCGGTCAACCCCTGGTTGTTGGTGTCGGCGAACGCGCTCAGAGTCGGCAGCAGACTGTTTTTGGTGCCCGACACGTTCATCCGGCTGCTCTCCAGATTGAGCTTCGTTTGGGACAGTTCCGGCCGGTTGGCCAGCGCTTCGTCGATCAGCTCCGCCGTCGGTTTCAGCTCATCCGTCTTGGGAATCTCGAAACTGTCGAGCGCGATGATGTGGACCTGGTCCAGCCACACGCTCTCGACGCCGTTGCGGCTCAGGGCGTTTTTCAGGACGGTCTCCTGTTGCGCCAGGTTGGTCTCGGAGATGAGCAGATCTTCCTTCCGCGCGGAGACTTCGGCCGCCGCGCGCGTCACTTCAATCGGCGGCAGCGTTCCCAGCTTCACCTGCTCCTGATTGTCCTCAAACAACTGTTGCGCCAGCGCGAGGCCCTGTTTCTTGATGCGCAGATCTTCATTGAAGCTCACCAGATCCCAGTAAAGATTCAGCACCGCGGAGATTGTGGTGATCACCTGGAGCTTCACGGTTAGATCCATGACCTTGATGTTGTTCTTCGCCACGCGAATGTTGCGATTGTTCACCGCCCTGCCAAACCCCTGCAAAAGAGGCTGGGTGACGTTGATATCAATCGTGCCCACGGTCGAAGGATTCAGCGAATAATCCGGGCTGTTCAAATTCGTACGGGTGCTGGAGTAATAGCTCTGAATCGCGGTTCCCGTGATGAACTGCTGCGAATAGGAAAAGTACAATGACAGCTGATCCTGCGTGAACGCCGTGGTCCCGAGCGCGACCAGGTTGGTTTCAGGCGTAGTGTAGTGTCCCACCTGCACGTTCGCGACGATGCTCGGATCCAGGCTCGGTGGAGTCGGGCCGTATCCGACCGTGAATTGGGCCGTCGCTCCCACGCCGGCGCCCGTCGCCAAGCCGCTGCCGTTGCTGCTGACGCCCGTCGTACTGACGCTCTGCGGTCCCGCGATGATGTCCGTATTGATATCGCTGCGAAGCACTCCACCGCCCTTGGCGCGCCGCAGCACCTCCTGCGCCATGAACGGCCCGAACCGCTGAATCGCGATGTCCAGATTATTTTCGAGCGTCAGCGCAATCACATCGCGCACCGACAGATACAAATTCCCCCCGCGCACCAGCGATTCCAGGCGCGGCGTATTGGTCAAATTCGCCGGCGAAAACACGCGTCTCTCCAAATGGAAGGGCCGGAGGATCGGACCCACCAACGGCACCGGCTTGGGCATCGAAATCGTGAGCTCCGCGGACTGAGAGAAAGCGGTCAAGGCAAACGCCAGCAAGGTGAAAACAGTTCGAATGCAATTCATTTGTTTAGGTAAACGTCTCTTAAATATTACGAACACAATGCAATTCGCGTTCCACTCCATTATCGTTGCAACGCCAGCATGCACGGAACGCGACGGTGTCCGATTTTGCTACAAACTGTCCGTATGGGGGATTACCGCCCGGTGAACCGCGGCGGTCTCTTTTCCACGAAATGAGCCACTCCCTCTTTGAAATCCTCGGAGCGCAGGCTTTCCAGAATCTCGATCTCGGCGCTGGCCGCGGCCTCTTCGAGCGATTGGAGCAGCCCGTGATAAATCTGCCTCTTAATCACCGCCATAGATCGCGGCGATACCGCCTTCACCAGCTCCAGCGCATACGCGCGCACGTTCTCCATGAACGTCGCGGCTGGGAACACCCGATTCGCCAAACCCATCCGCGACGCTTCCGCCGCATCGATGATGCGCGCCGACAACAGCAGATCGAGCGCATTCGCCGGACCGATGAGCCTCGGCAGAATCCAGGCGACCCCGTACTCGGCGATCAACCCGCGCCGCGAAAACGCGGTCCCGAACTTGGCCTCCGAGGACGCAAAGCGCAAATCGCAATATAGCGTCAGAATGAAGCCCAGCCCCACCGCATGCCCGTTAATCGCCGCGATCACCGGCTTCCTGATGGACGGAAAATACGAATAAGTGCCCAGGTAATCCGCCCGCTCGTTTTCCCCGAAATGCGACTGCCGCTGGTGCCCCAGCACCCGCGCCGCGGCGCCCGAATGACCATCGGCCGCCAGTTCGCTGAGCAGCGACATGTCCGCGCCCGCGCAAAATCCACGCCCCGCGCCTGTCAGAATGATGACCCGCACGTGGTCGTCGCTCTCCGCCGCTTCCATCGCGGCACGAACCTCGACGCCCATCTGCCCGGTCCAGGCATTGAGCTTGTCCGGACGGTTCAGCGTAAGCGTCGCAATTCCATCCGCGACTTCGTAAATCACATCAGTCGTCGACATTTCTACTTCAAGAATAGAACACCAGACGCTCCGCGTTGCGCCGCGCCGGTGAACTGGAAGTCACGCGGATTTTCCTTTTTCCTCGTGATAGTCCATCTCCGTATTCACCTCCCACAAGTCGTTCTTGTCCGTCTTGCCGGAAATAATATCGTCCACCGCCATCATCGCGGTCAGCATGGAATGGTCCTGATTGTTATACCGATGCATCCCGTTGCGGCCCACCAGGTAGAGGTTCTCGTACCGGTCCACATGCGCGCGAATCTCGGCGAACCGGTCGTAGGTGCCGAAATACGCCGGATACGTCTTTTCCATCCGCAGCACGGTCGAGTCCAGAACTTCGGCCGTATCGATGATCCCGATCTTACTCAGCTCCTCCATCGCCAGCGCGACCATCTGAGCGTCGGAAAGCTTCCAGATCTCGTCCGTATCGTTGCAGAAATACTCCAGCCCGAGCCACACATTCGCCGAATCGGCCACCATGAACGGGCTCCAGTTATTAAAAATCTGGAGCCGCCCGATCTGCACGTCCGGTTCCTGAATATAGATCCAGTTGTCGCGAACCAGCTGCTCTCCCTGCGGTGTGTGGTCGTGAATCCTCAGGGACCGCAGCAGCAGCCCCACTGTGATGAAGTCCCGGTAAACCAATCCGTCCGAAACTTCCAGAACATTTTTCGGAGGCGCCACGTCGAACGCCCGCATAATCTCCTGCACCGGGGCGGTGGAAAAAAAATAGTCGCCCTCGAAAATCCCCTGCGGAGTTTCGAGCGCCTTCACCCGCCAGCCATCGGTAATCAGCCGCTCCGCCTTGCAGCCGGTATGGATCTCTCCACCCATTTCCTTCACCCGCCGCGCCACTTCATCCCACATCTGCCCCGGTCCGAACTTCGGATACATAAACTGCTCGATCAGCGAAGTCTCCGTGCTCTTCTGGCCGATGTCCCCGCCGCCCGATTTGAAGACCTTTTTCACCGCATGCGTCAGCGTCGCCCAGATAGACAATCCCTTAATCCGCTGCGCTCCCCATTCCGCGCTGATCTTGTCGCATGGCACGCCCCAGACTTTTTCCGTATAGGACTTGAAAAATGTGCCGTACAGTTCGCGCCCGAAGCGGTTGATGAAGAACTGTTCCAGCGTTTTCTCGTTTTTGAT
>JBEKOZ010000107.1:0-10133 GCA_049521275.1 Bryobacteraceae bacterium
GCTGGAGGAAAAAGGCGACGAGATCGCCGACGTGATGCGCGGCATTGAAGGAATCCAGGACCTCGGCTTGTTCCGCGTGCTCGGCCAGCCCAATCTTAACCTGACCATCGACCGCGCGAAAGCGGCCCGCTACCAGATCAACGTCGCCGATGTCCAGGACGCCATTCAGACCGCGGTCGGGGGCAACGCCCTCACCCAGGTGCTCGACGGCGAGCGGCGTTACGATCTTGTGCTGCGCTATCAGGAGCCCTATCGCGACACCAGGGAAGCCATCGCCAACATCCGTCTCCTCTCGCCCACCGGGGAGCGCGTGTCGCTTGCGCAGCTCTGCAATATCGAGATCAAGGAGGGCGCATCGCAGATCTCCCGGGAAAAGAATTCCCGCTACATCGCCATCAAGTACAGCGTCCGCGGACGCGATCTTGGCGGCGCCGTGCAGGAGGCGCAGAGGAAGGTCGAAGCGCAGGTCAAGTTACCCCCAGGCTATCATCTCGATTGGGCGGGCGAGTACGCCAGCCAGCAGCGTGCGCAGGCCCGGCTGGAGATCATCATCCCCCTCACTCTGGTGCTGATCTTCTTCATCCTGTACACCATGTTTGGGTCCATGAAGTGGTCGCTGTTGATTTTCGCGAATGTCGCCGTCGCACCCATCGGAGGGATCGTGGCGCTCTATTTGAGCGGCGTGAACTTCAGCGTGTCATCGGGCGTCGGCTTTCTCGCGCTGTTCGGCGTTTCCGTCCAGACCGGCGTCATCATGGTGGAATACATCAACCAGTTGCGCGCCCGCGGCCATTCCGTGATCGAGGCGGCGGAGCAGGGCGCCATCCTGCGTCTTCGTCCCATCATGATGACCATGCTGGTAGCCACGCTCGGCCTGCTGCCCGCGGCCACGTCGCACGGCATCGGATCGGACTCGCAGCGCCCCTTCGCCATCGTGATCGTCGGAGGATTGCTGGGCGCACTGCTGATGAGTATCTACCTGCTTCCAACGCTCTATGTGTGGATCGCAGGAGACCACGACAACCTCCCTACGCCCGAACCGGACTTCGTCGAGACTGACTAACTACCGTCTGGAAACCCGCCGCGATGCAGCACCATCGGATGGTGAGGCAGCGTCGCCGGTTTGGGGTCCGCCGCGCGCCATCCGTCGGGGTACGGCTCCAGCCCGCGGAACAAAGGCGACTGCTCCGGCTCACCCACCAAACCTCGAAGCGCCTCCCGCAGGCTCGCGAGGTTGTCCTGGCCGAACCGCGACTTCCAGCGTTCTTCGATCATGCCAACCCGCTGCCGGTACGCGTCCTGAGCCAGCCGGCCCGTCGAGGTCAGGCGAACCATCTTCGGGCGGCTGCGTACCGTCTCGACTGTCACGTAGCGGCGCTTCTCAAGGTATCCCAGCGACGTCTGGATCGCCTCCTTCGACACGCCGGATAGCCGGGGAAGATCCCGGACGCGCACTCCTGCCTCATTGAGGATCCGCAGGACATTGGCGCTGATCGCCAGCGACAAGTCCCACTGGAGCTCGAAGTCGAGCGTGAAGGCGAGCAGTACTTTGGACAGGAGCGCGGGCAAATTCCCGCTACCAGGCGCAACGCCGCCGGCAGGTGCGCCCGTCACCGGCCCCGCGAACAACCCGTATCCCACCACCGGAAGATACTCGGGCAGCGCGACATCGATCTGGCTGACCAGCGCCGACAGCGATTCGCTGAGCCTGCCAATTTCGGTTTTGCCGAACCGTTCGCACCAGCGCTTTTCGATGACCCCGAACAGTGGCCGCCAGATCTCCTGAGCCATGCGGCCTTTTGCAGTGGGACGAACCACCCGATCCCGGTCGACGACAATGTATCCCCACCTTTCCATTCCCGCCATCGATAGTTTCTTGATACCGGTCAGGTTCTGAAGCTCGGTAACCGTCGCCCCCTCCTCGCGCACGCACCGCATCAGATTCGAATACATCACCATTGAAACCAGCCAGGGACCAATGCGAGAGCCGGCAAATCTCGTCGTTCGGTGGGGCATCCGATGCTCGAACTCATTGTCGAACTCGATGGTGAACGCTACCAGCACCTGGGAGAGCAGCGATGACACCGGAAGAGGCGTGGCCATCCTCGTATTATTGAATGCGACCGCCGGCGAGCGATTCGAGAAAGCCGCGTTCAATGGGCCAGGTTCCGGTTACCTGCTCTCTCTGTTGCGAGAAGGTTCCCGCAGTGAGCACGCCGCTCAGGTCGTTCGGATTGGGCGTCATTTTCTCGCGCTCCAGCATTTTCCTGAGCAAATCGGTGGACGCGGAGAGGCGGCGCGTCAGCAGTTCGGCGATTTCAGGCGTCGCGCACACCGCTTCGACGCGAATCTGGAAACCTTTCGGCGCGGACCCGACCGCGAACGTCACCTCTTGCGCCTGCGAGAGAGGCTCCAAAAACGCGTGCGTGCCGGATCCAAGATTGGCGTCGCTGAGCGCGAACGACGGCACCGAAATCCAAACCGGTTCCGCGGGCAGACGCGGAGGCTTGCGCCAGTCCTGTAAACCGATCATGCTGACGCCGTGCTCGTCGGTCGAAACCGCCATCGCCAGAACCCTGGCTCGCAGCGGCGCGAACGAAATGAAGTACCCGCTTCGCGTGGCGGGCATGAAGCAGGTAGCATTCGCGCATTTTCCGCCGTGCGTCTGCGCATACGCGGCGAGCTTTTTCCAGGCGAAGCGGCCGCGCAGCGCGAGATACGTATTGCCCTCGGCGAAAGCCGCCGCGACGGCGTCAAGATCGGTGCGATAGTCGAGGCCGCTTTCTTGAACGAACGTTTTGTATTCGGGATCCTCGGCCGATTTCGAACCCGCCAGCAGATCGAGCAAACCGCTGCGGCGCAGGCCGTCGACATCGATGAATACATGCGTGGCCCGGGCTTGCGGTAGGCTTTGGATCAGTTGCCGGTCGTTGAGCGTCCGCGAAGTTCGCCAGGCATAGAAGCCGCCGATGGCCGCCACCAGAAGCAGCAATGCTAGCGCGGTTTTTTTCACACCGCCACTGCGTCGGCCACGCGATCCTGCTTCCACAATTCAATGTACGGCGCAAGATCGGCCATCATTTTGGCGAACTGCACCGGGTCCAGCGATTGCGCCCCGTCGCTCATCGCCTTTTCCGGATGCGGATGCATTTCGACAATCAGCCCGTCGGCGCCAATGGCGACGCCCGCGCGCGAAAGCGCCGGCACCAGGCTGCGCTTGCCCGTCGCGTGGCTGGGATCGAGAATCACCGGCAGATGGGTCAACTCATTCAACGCCGCGATGGCCGCGATGTCGCAGGTGTTGCGCGTCACCGTTTCGAACGTGCGGATGCCGCGCTCGCACAGGATCACGTTCGGATTGCCGTGCGCGACCACATATTCGGCCGACATCAGCAGTTCTTTGACGGTGGAACTCATGCCTCGCTTCAACAGCACCGGCCGGCCGCATTTCCCGAGCGTTTTGAGCAGCGCGAAGTTCTGCATATTGCGCGCGCCGATCTGCAAAATATCGGCGTACTCGGCAACCAGATCGACATCCCGGTCGCTCATCACTTCGGTGATGATGCCGAGCCCGGTGGCCTTGCGGGCCTTGTCCAGCAGCTTCAGTCCTTCGACTTCGAGCCCTTGGAAATCGTAGGGTGAAGTGCGCGGCTTGAACGCTCCGCCGCGCAGCAGCTTGGCGCCTCCGCGGGCGACGATTTCGGCCGATTCGAGAATCTGCCGCTCATTTTCAACCGAGCACGGCCCCGCCATCACCACGAATTCATTGCCGCCAATCGTGGTGCCTCGTACCGTGATTTCGGTCTTCGCGGCCCGGAATTCGCGGCTGACAAATTTATAAGGAGCCGAGATGCGCACGGCGCGCTCGACACAAGGCATCGCTTCAATCGATTCGAGACAAGCAGTCACATCGCCGACACCGACAGCGCCGATGACGACGCGCTCCTCGCCTTCAATCGAGTGGACCTTGTAGCCGAACTCCTCAATCCGCGCCCGGACCTGCGCCACCTCGTCCTTTGAGGCGTGCAGCTTCATCGAGATAATCATGAATTACCAGTATCTCGCGGGAGCGGCTTGCTCGCAAGGTTCGGTTGCCACCGAACCCCTCTTTGAAAACCCGCGCTTCTATGGTAATCTCTATAGACAAGAGGACAAATGTCTACCGCAGTCCTGCCCGACCTCCAAGTTACTGAGCAGCAGTATGATAGCACCGTTCGCGAGGATATCGAACTGTTCCGCCGCCAAGCCCAGTTGAACCTCGACGGCCAGCTTACCGACGACCAGTTTCGGCCTTTCCGGTTGCGGAGGGGAATTTATAGCCAGCGGCAGGCAGGCGTGCAGATGATCCGCACCAAGGTCCCCGGCGGACTTCTGACGGCTCAGCAAATGCGCCAGCTCGCGCGTGTTGCCGACGAATTCGGAGGCGGTAAAGGGCACCTCACCACGCGGCAGAACATGCAATATCACTTCGTGCCGCTGGCCCAGGTGGCCGACCTGCTGCATCTCCTGGCTGACGTCCGGCTGACCACGCGCGAGGCATGCTACAACACGGTTCGAAACGTGACCGCGTGTCCTTTGGCAGGCGTCCATCCGCATGAGCCTTTCGATGTGCAGCCCTACGCGCGCCGCTTGGCGTTCGCCTTTCTGCACAAGGAGTTAACCGACAATCTGCCGCGCAAATTCAAGGTCGCCTTCGGGGGCTGCCCGGAGGATTGCGTGGCTACCGCCATCAACGACGTTGGCCTTCGCGCGATGATTCGCGATGGCGAGCGGGGGTTCCGCATGACGGTCGCTGGCGGCCTCGGTCCTTTGCCGGTCGAATCTAAGGTCCTTCACGAATTTATCCCGGCCGAAGACGTGGTGCGGCATGTCGAAGCCGTCATTCGCATTTTTAATCGTCACGGCAACCGTGCAAATAAGAACAAGGCCCGGCTGAAGTTCGTGATGCGGGAACGCGGGTTTGACTGGCTGCGGGACGCGATCGAGGAAGAGTATCGCGACATCGCCCGGAACGGGGGCATCGCGATACCCGCCGAAGTGCCCGAAAACTTCGGTGGTTTTCAGCCGCTACCACCACCAAAGGCGTCGGGCGAACTGCTCCCGATTTACGATTCTGCCGCGGCTGGATTCAACCACTGGCGGGAGACGAACACGCAGGCCCAGAAGCAGCCCGGGTATGCGCTTGTCACCGTGACGGTGCCGCAAGGCAATCTCACGGGGCGTCAGATGCGCGGCCTGGCTGAAATTTCGGAGCTGTCAGGCGACGGGAGCCTGCGGTTCGCCATGAATCAGAATGTCGTGCTGGCCTACGTTCCAGCCGGTGCTTTAAAGCGCGTTTATGGGCGCCTCTCGGAACTTGGCCTCGCCGATGCGGGGGCGAACGAAATCAGCGACGTCATCACCTGCCCGGGCGCTTATAGCTGCAATCTGGGCCTGACCAAAACGATGAACCTCGGCTACGAGTTGCGGGAGCAGTTGAAGGGGGAGACCGACCCCCTCGTCCGCAGTTTGAGGATCAACGCCAGCGGATGCCCCAATGCGTGCGGCCAACACTGGGTGGGCGACATCGGCTTCTACGGCAACGCCCGCAAGATCGAGGGCAGGGAAGTTCCGTATTATCTTATGCTTCTAGGCGGCACGTACGAACAGTTCGGCATGGCGATTCAGAGCCTGCCGGCCCGCTACGCTCCCACTGCGGTGGCCCGGGTCCTCGAGCATTTCAAGCAAAATCGGCAGGATGGCGAATCGTTCCGTGCGTACGTGCTGCGCTATAAAGTGCAGACATTCCGCGAATTGACCGCGGATCTGGTGAAGCCCAGCCCCGCCGCTCCGCCCGAAATGTATCAGGACTGGGGCGACGAAGTCGCGTTCTCCTTGCAGCTAGGCCGCGGCGAATGCGCAGCATGAGCGTTTTCCTACTGGCTACTGGCTCCCGGCTACTGGCTACTTCTTAGAAGTTTTGGCCGTCTGCGTCCGCACCGGTTCGAGGATCGCGCCGCTGGCCATGGCGTACTGCGGGATCGTTACCGACGTGTCTACCAGCCGGGCCATATCCTGGACCGGCAGACCTTCGGCTTCACGCGCAAAACGCAGCGCTCTTGTGCCTTCGTCGAATTCCACGCGAACCCAGTCTCCGCCGCGCACCTGGTCGGTCGCGATCAGATTCGACATCGGATGCACCAGCAGCCGCTCGATAGCGCGCTTCAAATGCCGGGCTCCGTATTTCAGGTCCGTGCCCTCCGCGAGCAGGAAATCCTTGCTCGGATCGGACATCGTGAAAACGAACGCCCGATCGGTGGAAGTGTTGAAGATTCTTTGTTGTACGAGGTTCAACTCGATGTCCAGAATCTTCTTCAACTGCTCGGTTCCCAGCGGGGAAAAGGTGACGATTTTGTCCAGCCGGTTCATGAACTCCGGCGTGAATTTCCGCCGTGCCGCTTCCATGCCGCTGCGCGCGATCTTTCCGGTCATTTTGTCGTCGAAGACGCCAGTTGTGGCCTTCATCCGCGCATCTGACGTCCCGAAGCCGAGTTTCGGCGCCATGATCGAGCTCATCTCCGCCGCGCCGAGATTCGACGTCATGAAGATCATTGCTCTGGAAAAATCTACTTTGCGATTGTCTCCCAGCGTAAGCGTCGCCTTGTCGAGAATTCCCAACAACAGGTTCCACAGCGAATCGGACGCCTTCTCAATTTCGTCGAACAGCACGAAGCTCACCTTCATCGTCTCTGTTTGATATTGATTCAGGACCTCTTGGGACAACAAAGGATGTGTCTCACGGTGCCCCAGGTACCCTGGAGGCGAGCCGATCAGCTTGGCAATCTCGTGGCTGTGCTGAAACTCCGCGCAATCGATCTTGATCACGGCGCGGGGGTTCTTGAGCAGCGTCTCCGCTGTCGCTTCGACAATGCGCGTCTTGCCCGAACCTGTGGGTCCCAGGAACAAGAAGTTTCCGATCGGGCGGCCCGGCGCGTTCATCCCGGTGAGATGCATCTGGTAAATGTTCACGATCTGCTGAATCGCCTCATCCTGCCCAATGATCATTCGCCGGAGTCCAGTCTCCAGTGTGCTCGCCTCCCGGCCAGTTTTCGCCGGATCCAACGGGACGTTTAGCCGTACCATCTTATCTGCCGCCTTTCTCTTGAGGGAGCCGCCGTGACCGCTTTCAACTCCCCGCCACAAATTGTCAGGCAACCCAAGTGCCATTTCTTTAGATGCTCCTCAATCGGCTTCGATTCTTACCCGCTAGTTATCTCTTCGTCTTGGACGGCCTGACCTCTACCCTGCTTATCAAGGTTCTTTTTGGCATCTTCATTAACGTTCGTACTATTTCGGCGATGTCCTCGGAGTGAATCTTCCAATCTTCACCCGAATCGGTACCATGCCCTGAAAACTCCGTCGCAACGCTTCCTGGCATGATGTAGCTCACTCGCACGTTGTCATTCCTCTTATCCAGCATCATCGCCTCGCTGAATCCATTCAGGCCGAACTTCGAGGCGTTATACGCAGACCCTCCGGCAAAAGGATTCTTGCCGGCAAGACTGCTTATATTTACGATGTAGCCCCCGCCCCTGGTTTCAAATCGGGGAAATGCCTCGCGACAGCAATAAAACACACCTGAGAGATTTGTTTCAAGCGTGAGCTGCCAGTTTTCTACAGACAAATCCGATACCGACTGGAATATACCAACGCCGGCATTATTAACCAGAACGTCGAGCCCGCCAAATTCCGCATCGACATACCGGAACAGCTCGGCAATATCTTCATGACTTCTAACATCGGCTGCTTTCCCGGCGACTTTACCGCCCGTTTCCGCGTGCAGCTCCGCAACAGCCTGATCGACGGCCCTTTGCTGGCGACCGCAGATGGCCACTTGGGCACCCTCTTCGAGCATCATCTTGGCGATGGCGCGGCCGATTCCTCGGGTTGCACCGGTAACGAGGCAGATCTTGTTGGTCATATGAGATCAAGGATACGTCGCGCCGAAACGAAAACAGGAGAAGCCGTACAATTGAGTTACGAATGGTCGATACCAGCATCTTCTGGCTCCGAGCCGCCGCGTGCCTCTACGCCATCGGTCTGCTGCACTCCATGATCTCGATCGTCCGCCGCAACCAGAAACTCTATCCCTTCGCTCTCGGAACATTTCGCGTAGGCGTTGTTCTACACGCGGTGGCGCTGGTCGAGCTGTCGATGGCCTACGGCCGTCTGCCCCTCGATAATTTTTATGAAACCCTCAGCCTGTGCGCGTTTCTAATCGCGCTGGCATTTCTTTACGTCGAATCTCGCTTCCGCTTCGCCGGAACCGCCGTGGCGATGTTCCCCGTTGTGTTTCTGATGACGCTGATCGCCGCTCTGGAACATCCCGTGGCGACGTGGCCCAACGTCGGAGTGCGCGACGCCTGGCTGATCGTCCACATCCTGCTGGTCCTCGCCGGCTACGCCGCGCTGCTGCTCACCGCGACCGCCAGCGTCTTCTATCTGGTCCAGGAACGCCGCCTCAAGAACAAGCAGGCCGGCTCCTGGCTCGAAAAACTCCCTCCGCTTGCCACGCTCGATAACGTCATCAGCAGCTCCATGGGAATCGGCTTCGTCCTGCTGACGCTGGGCGTCGTCTTCGCCATCACCTGGGCCTCCACCGAATCCGGCGCGCGCTGGCTTTCCGACCCGAAAATCATCCTCTCGTTCTTCACCTGGGCGCTCTGCCTGCTGATGATCGTGCTGCGCGCCTCAGCCGGCTGGCGTGGACGGAAAGCGGCCGTCATGGCGATCACCGTGCTCGGCTGCGCCGCGCTAACCTGGGCCGCGCACATCGGACTGAGGCCCATTCTCGCCCCATGAAATTGCTGTTGACAGGACTGAATCATCGCACCGCGCCGGTGGAGGTCCGCGAGCGCATCGCCTTCGACGAACGCACTCTGCCCGCCGCGCTCGCCTCCCTGCGCCAGTGCCCCGGCCTGCTCGAAGGCATGATTCTTTCCACCTGCAACCGCGTCGAGATCGCCGCCACCGTCGACGACCATGCCGATGCGAGCGGCGCCGTCGAAACATTCCTGGCCGAGTCGCGCAGCGTCGAACGCTCCTGGGTCGTGCCGTATCTCTATCGCTACGACGGCTCCGATGCCATCCGTCACTTGTTCCGCGTCGCCGCCAGCCTCGATTCGATGGTCGTGGGGGAACCGCAGATTCTCGGCCAGCTAAAAACTGCCTACGCCCTGGCCAAGGAACACGGTGCGCTCAGCGGTTTTCTCGATCTGGTCATGACCCGCGCCTTCAACGTCGCGAAACGCGTGCGCTCGGAAACCGACATCGGAGAAAGCGCTGTCTCCATCAGCTACGCCGCCGTCGAGCTGGCCCGCGACATCTTCGGATCGCTCGCCGGAAAACGCGTCCTGGTGGTCGGTGCAGGGAAGATGGCCGAATCCGCTCTGCGTCATTTTCGCCGCGCAGGTGTGTCGGAAATCCTCATCGCCAATCGCACCCGCGCCCGCGCGCAGCCGCTCGCCGACGAATTCCACGGCCGCGTGATCGACTACGAATCGCTCCTCGACTCACTCCCCGAGGTCGACATCCTGCTCGCCTCGAGCGCGGCGCCCCACTACATCCTCACCCGCGACCAGATGCGCGCCGTCATCGGCCGCCGCAAGAATCGTCCGATGTTCCTCATCGATATCGCCGTGCCGCGCAACATCGAACCCGACGTCAACAAGCTCGACAACGTCTTCCTTTACGACATCGACGACCTCGATAAAACCGTGCAGTCAAATATCGCCGGCCGCCACCAGACCGCTCTCGAAGCCGAGGAAATTATTCGCGAAGAAGTTGACCGCATGATGCAGCGCCTCAAGACCCGGGAGGTTGCGCCCACCATCGTCAGCCTTCAGGAGCAGCTCGAAAGCGTGCGCACGCATGAGATCGACCGCATGCGCTCCCGCCTCGGCCCCATGACTCCGCAGCAGGAGGAAGCCCTCGAAGCCATCACCCGCGGCATCGTCAACAAGATCGCCCACGGCCCCATCAGCGAGCTTCGCCGCACCGCTTCTGACCCTGCGGGCGCCCATTTGCCGGATCTGATTCGCCGGCTCTTCCGTTTGGGAAATTCGGAATGATCGTCATCGGCAGCCGCGGCTCCC
>JBEKOZ010000108.1:0-17950 GCA_049521275.1 Bryobacteraceae bacterium
TGTGGCGTTGATGACGCGCTTCAGAGACGGGCGGCGCAATTCTTCGATGTTTCGCCGGACCTGCTCCTCGATATCCGGACGCAAGTCCTTGCGGGCGCCGGCGATAACACGCCTCGTTTCCTCGACTAAGAGTTTTCGTGGAGCGTCAATGTCTTTCAGGCGCTCGACAATTTCGTCGACGGAGGGAAGGTCGCGAAGGGTCAAACAGCCATCTTACTCTTCGCGCAGGGCCACCATGGGATCGACTCCGGCGGCGCGGCGCGCGGGGATGTAGCTGGCGGCGATGGCGACCAGTGCCAGCGTGGTGATGGCGAACGCCAAAGTCGCGGGATCGTAGGGTTTGAGGCCGAACAACATGGAGGAAGCGGTGCGCGCGGCGGCCAACGCTAATCCGGCGCCCACGACTAAGCCGATGCCCAGCAGCAGCAGCGCTTCGCGCAAAATCAAGCGCACGATGCCCGCGCCGTTGGCGCCGAGCGCCATGCGGATGCCGATTTCATTGGTTCTTCTCGCGACCATGTAGGAGATCACGCCGTAGAGTCCGATGACGGCGAGGACGGCGGCTAGGGCGCCGAAGAAGCCGGAAAGGGTGGCCATCAGGCGTTCCCGCAGCAGGCCGTCGAGGATCTGGGTCTTGAAGGGATGAAACTGGACGTCGATATCCGGGCTCATCTCGGCGACGTTGTGCTTGACCGCCGCGACCAGCGCGGATAAGGGCAGGTCCGAGCGGATCACGACGTTCGCGTATTGGCCGGGATGTTCGTCCTGCGCGTCCGGGAAGAACGCGATCGGTTTGAAATCCTCGCGCAGCTCATAGTATTTGGAATTCTTCACCACCCCGACGATTTGGAAAAGCGGATCTGGTCCGCCCGCGTCTCCCAACAAGCCGAAAAGTTTACCGACCGGATTGGCGCCATCAAAGAATTTCTTGGCGAACGCTTCGTTCACGATCGCCACCTTGACTCCGGTCAGGACGTCGTGCTCGTCGAAATCGCGGCCCGCGACGAGAGTTGTGCCAAGCGTTGCGAAATAGCCGGGAGTGACGCGCGTCAGATTCGAACCCGGTTTTTTCTGGCCGTCAATGTGGATTTGCTGGGCCCAGCCATTTCCGCTCAGCGGGTAAATGCTGGCGTTGGCGGCGGAGACAACACCCGGAATCGAGCGGATTTTTTCAATTATCCGGCGCCGGTACTCGATGCGGCCGCCGGCGGGGATTTTCAAGGACTCAAAGCCCAGATTCGCGATCAGAACCCCATCCTGTCGGAAACCGGCGTCGACGGACAGCAGATTGCGGAGACTGCCGACAAACAACAACGCGCCGACCAGCAGGACGAGCGAGAGCGCGACCTGGGTGACGACCAGAATGCGGCGCAAGCCGAAGCGTTCGCGATTGGCGGTCAATCCGCGGCCGCTGGCGCGCATGGCGGAGGCGGGGGAAGACTTGGTGGCGCGCAGCGCCGGAGCGAGACCGAAAAGAATGCAGGTGACAACGGCAAGAGCGGCGGTGAATCCAAGGACGCGGTAATCGGTCGACAGATCGAGAAACATGGTGTCCGACTGGGTGCTGATCATCGCCACCAGAACGCCGCCGAGAACACGGGCCAGCAGGATTCCGGAAATCGCGCCGGCGCAGGCGAGCAGCAGGCTTTCTGAAAGGAGTTGGCGGATCAGACGGCCGCGCGAGGCCCCCATGGCGAGGCGGATGGCGATTTCTTTTTCGCGCGCGGACGCTCTGGCGAGCATCAGATTCGCTAGGTTCGCGCAGGCAATCAGCAGCACCAGACCGGCGATGGCGAGCAGCATCCACAGAGGATTGGAATAATCCGAGCGCAGTTCGGAGAAACCGTTTTCAGCGGGGAACGCTTTGAGCTTGTAAGAAAGATAGTTTTTGGCGTCCTCAGCCTGAAATTTCGCAGGCAGCGTGGCTTCGAAGAGGTGACGCCGATGATATCGAAAGGATGGCCTTCGATCGTCAAGGACTTTTGAAGGGCGGTGGGAGACGCGCCGTATTCCCGCCGCCAGAAAGCATCGCTGAGAACGGCCGTCGGGGAGCATCCGCGGCGATCGTCGGCGGTGGTGAGAAGGCGGCCGGCTTCGGGCTTCACGCCCAAAACGTCGAAGAACTCGCCGCTGACCCACAGGATGTTCCCGTTGCGAACCTCGCCTCCGCGGGCGAGATTGAGCTGGTCCGGGTTCCAGGCGAAGATTCCGGAAAAACCCTGTTGCTGAGCGCGAATCTGCTCCCACTGCGGATTGGTGAGTTGCGAGTACCGGCTATGGAAACTGCCGCTGCCGCTGTCGAAGTTGCCGATCCTCACGATGGCCAGTTGTTCGGGATGCTGGACGGGGAGCGTGCGCAGCCGGACCGCGTCGAGGAGCTGGAAGATCGCGGTATTGGCTCCGATGCCGAGGGCGAGCGAGAGAATCGCGACCAAGGCGAAGCCGGGATTGAGCAGCAAAAGGCGCAGGCCGTGGCGAGCGTCCTGAAACAGGTTCTCGAACATAAGATTATTAATGAGACGACGATTATTGGTTACGGTTAGGAAGCTTTCGAAGATAGGCAAACGACAGGGCCGCGCCGATGAGAATGGCGCCGAGCGTGAAGGCTCCCATCACGCCGGCCAGCGTCCTGCTGGGCCACTCGGGATGCGTTCCCCACACGACGAGGTTGAGGCAGATCGCGAGCGCGCCGGCCGCGATCATCCACCAGCCGGCGATCCGGTTTGCCGGGTACCAGATATCGGGGGAGGAGAGCGTCTTCGGGGTGCGGAAGCCGTAGAGTTGGTTTGGCGGAATCTTGCCGAGCGCGAGCGGGGCGGCCACGATCGCCAAGAGGGCTGGCAGCAGATAGGCAATGAGATACAGTGCCATGCCCTGAGTATACGTGATATTTTGGCAATCGGGAGTCGCGCGTGGCCTTGGTCAAATGCTTACTGGCAGGCGTCGTGGCGGCGATCGGAGCGCTCATTTTATTTGCGCTGGTGATTGCTGTTTATCTGCTGTTGCTCCAGCTGGGATTTAGAGACCCCCACGGCGGCGTTGGGGTCAGTGTCAGGCCCGTATGGAACCCGCGGCCAGTTCTTTTGCTCCTGGTTCCGATCTTCGCGGCGGGGTTTTGGTGGCAGTGGCGGAGGATGCGTTAGCGCGGGCGGCTGCGGAAACCGCTTCCTGCGGTCGCGGCTCGGAAGCGGGCCTACGCGATGGGTTGTGGGGTCGAAGGATTTGGCGGCGCCACGAGTGGCGACGCGGCACGCCTGGGGGCGCGCGCCACTAAGACACGGCTAGTTGTCCGACGGCTTCTCGGCGCGGTCGATCACCAGAAGATCGACGGGCAGCTTGCGCATTTCGAGCTTCAGGCCGAGTTGGTCCTGAAGAGCAGCGAACAGTGCGGATTGAAGATCGTTAGCGTCTCCCTCCGTAGACCATTCCAAGGTGAAGTCGTAAGCTCCGGATACGCCGGTCAGATCGGTGACCGGACCTCCCACGCGTCGCGAGAGCTGGTCCGCCAGCTTGGCCATGGTTATACCTTGGGCCGCAATTTTCCCGTTTCCGCCGCTGCTTTTCGATCCGGTGGCGCCTTCGACCGGCTTGATCTTCAAACCGGATTTCGCGACCACCAGGGCGTAGGTGGAGGCGATCTTCTCTTCGTGGTGAAAGGTGAGCTGGAACCGGTCCGCGAGGAGGGTCTGCAACATGTTGAGCAGCTGCGGCTCGCCCGCGGGGCCCTCGGCTTTGGCATTGATATCGTAACCTTCCGCGTCGATCCATTTGGGACCGCCCGCGACCTGGTTGTCTTTCACGTGGTAGGCGATGCAAATGAGACCCTTCAAAGTCTGGCCGCTTAGCATGATCATGCCGGGATGACTATTCCAATGAGTGCTGCCTAAGGGCTGCTTGGTCGGCTTGATGGTCGCGGCTTCGAACGCGGGCGCCTGGGCGAATGCGCCGGCGGCGAGAAGAAAAGACGTGATGAAGCTCTTCATTGTGGTTTAGACGGGTTTTCTCGAAAGTGGTTGGCTCGAGTGTTCATATCTCCTGTTGACCGCTCCCGCTGGTCGCGGCTCTATTTGTAATTCGGGAACCACGGGATGAACGGCGAGGTGCTGCGCTGGTATGCGCGATATTTTTCGCCTTTGCTGCGCAGGGCCTGTTCTTCTGTAGCGGGAATGCCGGTGAGGCGGAGCAGGAAATAGAGCATCAGCAGCGGCGAGAGCAATCCCAGGTACCCGTACTTCACGGGCAGTGCGACGATCGCGAAGGAGACCCAGATCAGCCATTCGAAGAAATAATTGGGGTGACGGGAGTAGCGCCACAAGCCGGTGTTGCAGACGCGGCCCTTGTTCTTTGGATCGCGCCTGAAGCGCCAAAGCTGCGCGTCCGCTATGATCTCACCTAGAAACGCAATCACAAAGAGCGCGGCGCCGGAATTTTCAAAGTCGGGCAGGCCCTTCAACGGATCGTGCAGGGCGAGCAGGAACGGGAGCGACAGGACGCCGCACAACAGAGCCTGAGATTCGAAGAACAGCAGGAATTTCCAGCCGGCGTTGGCGCCCCATTTGCGGCGCAGTTCGGCGTAACGGCCTTCTTCCGGCTGGCCGTTCACGTGCGTGAACAGCAAATAGAAGCCCAGGCGCAGGCCCCAGATCACCACCATCGGGAGCAGGATCAGGGTGCGGCGCCAGTAGCCGGCGCCGTGCACCGCGTAAAGCATGGCGAGAAAGGCCAGGCCCATCGCCCATCCCACATCGACGATCGCGGCATTGCGCAGAGGGAAATGGAGCAGCCACAGAAGGAACATCAACACCGCGATCACCGCGGTTCCCTGGGCCATCCAGACGAGCAGCTCGTGCATATTACTTCACGACAATTTTAGCAACGGATTCGTTGTCGTTTTCATCCGAAACGCGGACCGCGATGGTGGCTTCGCCCACGCCGCGGTCCAGTTCGAGGCGGTAGTCGTGCTCCATCGAATCGGTGAGGCGTGTGGTCGGCTCGACCACCATCCATTCGCTGCCGTTGATCGAATATTCGGCTTTGCCGAGCGTGCTGAGCGCGTCCTTCGCATGGAAGCGCACGTCCACTTTCGATCCGGATGGGACGCCGGTAAGGCCGGTGATTTCGGGCGGCGTGTTATCGATGAGAAACGGTTCGCTGTCGGCGAAGGCGGTCAACGCCTGCTCCGGAGGATTGGAGGGAGCATCGCTCGCGGTAATGCGCACGAAGTATTTGCCATCCGGGAAGGCGGTGGAATCCCAACTGTAATAGTGCTCGCGAAGTTTGTCCTTGAGAAGTTTCCACGCCGATTCCCTGGCGCCGCGGATCTCGACTTTGAACTGCAAGGTGTCGCCGTTATCGTCGTTGGCGAGCCAGCGCACGCCGATGGCTCCTTTCGAATAGGTCAGCCCCGGAGACGATCCGGAATCGGCGGCGGGCGTGGGCGTCGCGGATGACGACGCGTTGTGATGGCCCAGCGCGGGCAGCGTCAGCGAAGAAGTCAAAGAGGTGACGATGGTGGACGGAGCGGGAAATTTGTAATTCGCCGGCGTGATCTCCACTTCCTCAATTTGCGGTGCGACGTTTTTCATTTGATAGGCGGCGTCGACTTCGGTGACCTGGTTTTCGGTGAGTTCGCCGGCGCCGGTCAGGGTCAGCCGGTATTGCAGGAACCGGGCGGGCGGCGAAACGATGCGGCCGGAGTTGGTTCGGGCAAAGTCGTTCCAATTCTTCTGCGCGCGGTTCAGGTTTCCGCTGCGCGTTTCGACCACGACGTTGGGGTTCTCGCGCGGCGAGTACGACAGGCGGCCCCAGTAGGAAAATGCGCCGGCATCGAAGATGTCGCTTTCGAAAATGCCGGATTGCTCGAGCTCCGGTCCGATGGAAAAAATCTTGCCGATATTTCCGGTCACGGCAAACAGTTTGCCGCCCTCCGAGCAAAATGCGGTGACCTGCGTGGAGGACAGGCTCAACAACTTCCAGTATTTATTGTCCGCGTCGAGGCGGTAAATGTCGCCATGATTGCCGGTGCCCGCCAGGACGCGGCCTTTCCCGTCGAAGGCCAGCGCGTACACCAGATCCTGGGGATGGCTCCAGATTTTGCGAGGATACCCGTCGGTGTGGATGCGATAGATTTCGGAACCCCCGGTGATGGCGGGCGCGGCTCCGGCCAGGGTCGGCGGCGCGGCTCCAGTGGCGGGTCGGCCAGATGGAGCGGCAGCGGGGGCGGGAGGCGGCGAGGCGGGCACAGCAGCAGGGGCCTGCTTATTTCCGACGCCCGCCGCGTAGATGGTTCCGTCTTGAGCCACCGCGACCGAGGTAATTTCGCGTTTCGGCGCCTGATATAGAACAAAGCCTTCACCGGCGGGAGTAATGCGCAGGATCAGGCCGCCGGGGTCGGTGCCGACGATGAGATTCCCGTTGGGATCGATGGCCATCGACCGGGCATGGGTTTCGTCTGTTTTGAAAAATACGCTGCCCGCGCCGGCCGGGGTGACGCGATGGATCTCCCCCTCATCGCCGGTGGCGACGAACAGATCGTCTTGCCGGGAAAACTCCAGCGCCCAGATGTATTTCTGCTTCGGGTCGTAGAAAACGTCCGATTTTCCCGTCTGATCCACGCGGTAAACCTTGCCGTCCGGCGAAGTTGCCGCATACACGCGGTCTTTGGAATCGATGGCGATGGCCTGAATGGAGATGCCTTCGAGCTCGGCCAACGTTTTGGATTTGCCGGAAGGGTCGACCATGTACAGCTTGGTTTTGGCGCCTCCCAAACCGCCGCCTCCGGCGTAGAGATTCCCTTTGGAGTCGCGCGCCACGGCCCACAAAAACGCGACCGAGGGATCGAAGATTTCCTTCACCACGGGAGCCAGGGCGAGGCGGCCGTCGCTGGCGAGCGAAAGGCGGGTCAGCGTGCCTTTTTCGAAATCGGCCATCTCGCCCTGCTGCCAGGTTTTAGTTTCGACCGCGCGCAGGGTGGCGAATGCGCATAAAAACGCGCCTAATGTTCTGGAAATATGCATTATTGGGGTCTTATTTGACGTTAATTTTGAGCGAATAACTGCCGCTGATCATCTGATCGAACGGGATCGCAAGCTGTTCTTTGGCGCTTTCCGCGGAACCGATCAGGACGCGCGTCGCGGTGCGTTCCGCCTGCAACACGTTCAACACCGATGCGGGCAGACTGGGCAGCGTCTTATCGTCGGCGTAATAGGTGGGCCGGCCTTCGACGAGCGAAACATACATCTGGCTGTTTCCGCGCTCCTGATTCAGCAGCGAGATGGTTTCCGGAATATCCATGTAACGATTGCCGAGCACGGCGGCGTTCTGCATGCGGTTCAAGGTCTCGGCGTCGCTGAACAGAATGCGCTGCTCGCCCTTGGGTGTGCCGGAGGGAATCTTGACCGTCACGTCGCGCTCGATGCGCTCGCCGCGATAGGGGCGCAGGAAAACCTTGACCGGAATGTCGGTGCCCGCGTCGACCTCGGCCGAGGGCGTCCAGGCATAGTCGATGGCGGCGGTGCGGCGCTCCGGCAGCAGGTCGACGGTGATTTCGACGCTCTTCAGTTTCGGCATGGCGACGGGATTGAGAAAAAGGCGGTTAAACTTGTCGGCCCACCAGCCGGCCAGCGCCAGCGGAGGCGCGATGGGAGCTTCGCTCGGCGCGAGCATGGTGGACACGTTGATGGCGCGGTCGCCTTCCACTTCCACGTGGCCGTTCATGCGATAAGTGATGTCGTCGGCGAACTCGTTCATCTGCTGGAGCGAATTGTAAAGGGTCAACATCATCAGGAACGGCGTCCACTTCTGGTGGACGAAAACCTGAAACTCGAGGTGCTTTTCGTGAAGGGGCGCGCCGGCGCTGTTGAGGGACCGCACGTTGAGGTGCACCGGAATGAACGGAGCTTCAGCGCCGAGTTCGCCCATGATGCCGCTGAAACGGTCCTGTTTCAGCGCGCCGACCACGCCCGTGGCGTTGCCGAACTTGGTGGGCTGAAACGCAGAACTGAGGACCATCAGGATTTCGCTTTTCGCCATCGGCATGTCGACCGGGCCGAGGTTGAAGAAGGGATGGCCGAAGGCGAGAATTTTCTGGCCGTCGTTATAAGTAACCGTGCCCATGCCGGTGGCCGACATGTCGCCCGAGACGAGCACTCCGGAGATCGCTTCGCCCGGATTCAGCGAATCGCGCCATCCTGGAACGGGCTTCGCGGTGAGCGGTCCGGCGCCGGATCCGCCCTGCACGGCGGTGATGCCCATTTGCGAGAAGATCGGCGAGAACGCCTCGATCGCCTGGGCCGAAAATCCGGAGAGAACCAGAGGAGTGTCGATCGGCGTCATCGTGGAGGACCAACCCGGAGGCACCCCGGCCTGCGCAGCCGCACGGTTGGCGACGGGTTGATCGGGTGTGCGCGCGTCCATGGGGCGCGATTGATCGAACTCCGGAATTTCGAGCATCAACTCAATGGGTGTAATGCCGCAGACGGCGTCCGGGGAAAAAACACTCATGCGCAGGGCGACGGCGCCCACTAGCTTGCCATCGATATACACAGGACTGCCGGACATGCCGGCGGCGACGTTGGTGATTTTAGCCTTGCCGCCCATTTTGGCGAGAATGACATCCTGGCGCGGGCCGCTGCCGTTTTTCCACACGCCGACGATCTCAATCGGGACGGGCTCCGGTTCCATGCCCTCAAAGACCGTCCAGGCAGTACCGGTCATGCCCGGCCTGATGTCTTTGAGGCGAAAAATCTCGACTTTGCCCGCCTTGGGCCGCGTCAGTTCGGCGGCATAGCCTGTCGAACTCGCGGAGAGCGCCAAAGCGCCCGCGAACAGCCACTTATTCATGGAAGGAGAAGTACCTCTGTTTCTATTATCCACTGCTCTGCAAGCTTAGACGTGCTAGAAACTAAAAAAGGGAGAGTGCCGAAGCACCCTCCCAGGTTTTCGAACCAAATACTACTTCTTTCTGGCGGGCGCTGACGCCTTTGGCGCTGCCGCGGCCTTCGGCGCCGCTGCGCTCTTTGCCGCCGGAGCACTACGAGCCGGCGGGGAGGATCCTTTCGAAACCGAACTGCCGCTGGTCTTCGGCGCCGAGCTGCCGCTGCTCTTTGGCGCCGAGCTGCCGCTGCTCTTTGGCGCCGAGCTGCCGCTGGTCTTCGGCGCCGAGCTGCCGCTGCTCTTCGACGCCGAGCTTCCGCTGCTCTTCGACGCCGAACTGCCGCTGCTCTTCGACGCCGAGCTTCCGCTACTCTTCGACGCTGAACTGCCGCTGCTCTTCGACGCTGAACTGCCGCTGCCCTTCGACGCTGAACTGCCGCTGCTCTTCGACGCCGAGCTTCCGCTGCCCTTCGACGCTGAACCTCCGCTCTTATTGCCTCCTGAGCTTCCCTTGCCTGAGGAGCTTCCGCTCTTGTTGCCCGCGCTCTTATTAGCGCCGCCCTTGTCCGTCGTATTGTGGAAGGCGCCCGACTTTCCGCCGTTGGCCGACGCGCCATGTCTGGCGTTTACGCCCGAACCTTTGAAATTGCCGTGTGCACCAGCGCCGGGAGCATGACGGGTCACTGCCGACCGGCCCATTGCGCCGCGCGGCGGGACTCCCCGGCCGTGCAGAGCCTCATGACCACCCATCCGGCCTTCTCGCGTCGCTCCGATATGGCGAGCACCCCCCCGATCGAAATGCCCATGATCGAGATGGCCCCTCAGCCGATCGCCGTGAACGAACTCGCGTCCCACCGGATGGCCCCCGGCGAAACCGCCGCGACCCATCACCACTACCGCACGCGGATCGTACGCGAAGCCCAAGCTGACGGCCGCTCCACCCCACACGCCGGCGATGATTCCGGCGGCGAAGATGGTGCCGCAAAGGTTCACGCTGTTGTAATAGCCGAAGCTGACGCCAAAGCTGGGATACCAGGGTTCGCCCCAACCCAGCGCGACCCAGCTGACCGGGTCCGCCACGCCGACGACGTCGATGCCGCCGATAAATCCAACCAGCGCGGGCGCCCAAATCGCCCTTACCGCGATCGGTCCCGGCGCCCAGCCCCACAATCCGCCGACCATAACCCAGCGGCCGTAGTGGAACGGAGCAAAGCCCCAGGGAGCATCGTCAATCCAGGTCCATCCCCACGGCGGAACAAAGCCCCAGTGGCCGAAGCGATAAGGAGCCCAGTCCGCCACGACGGTGGTGGGGAACCATACGTTGCCGTAAGTCGGAGCCGGTTTCCAGGCGCCCGCGACGTCGAGATCGGCAGCGCCGACCACTCCCGGCGCGACCTTGGTCACGGAAACGGAAGCGTCCGCGACCTTATCGCGATTGGCGGCCCAGTCATCGAACTCATCGCCATTCGGAGCCGCGTGCTTGTCGTAAACACCGCTCTTGATCAAAACCTGTTCGTTAACATGCAGCGGAGCGGCTTTGCCGTCCGCGGTGGTTTCGCCGTCGCCGCCGCGAACGGTGATGATCGATGTATCGCCGGCTTCATTCACCTCGATCCGATACACGCCCGGCCGGAGCAGCGTGAAGGCCGTCTGCGGCGTATCTACTTCATACGTTTCGTTCTCGTCCAGGCTCTTCAGCCGGATCAACATCACGCCGAGCGAGAGCTGAATCTGAGTGACGTCGCCTTCCACGTCCAGGAACGAGAAATTGGTGTGGCCGTTGAGCCGGACCACCGAATTCACCGTTTGGATTTCGGTGCGCCCGCCCTGTTCGACCCAGACTTTATCGCCGGTGGTAAGGGCCCGGTTGAGGTCCGCGGCAACCCAATCCGTTTCCTCGCCCTGGGGTTGAAATGATACTGTGCCCGCCACATAACTCAGCCGTGCCGCTCGGCTGGGTGGGTCGTCATCGGCCACCGCGAGGGCGCTCAAAAGCACACCCGCGGTAAAAAGAATTAAAAACTTACGCATACTGCCCCCTACCTCCGCACTTTTTGAAATTCGTGTCCGCATGTCCAGTTCCTTCCTTCGCTTGCCATTCGGCATCTTTAAATGGCGTCACTCCGCATCGCACATTGGTAGCGTCGGAAAAAAACCACAGCTAACCGCATTATCATACTCTCTTTTGGGAGAAAGTGGCTCGCGCGCTCGGAGTGGCGGTACTGGAACCCGCGGACGGTGGCATCAGGAGACTACCTCTCACTGAACATTGCGCGGAACGGAGCGGAAGTGCGTCAAATTTCTAACGCCAGTCCGCATGCTGACGCATGGCGGTTCCGTGTTGGGCTTGAGCAGTCAGCATGCGGACGAGCGATCAGCCGATCAGCCGCTCGAGCTTCGATCCAGCGCGGAGGATAGTCTCATTGCGCTCCGGTCCCGTCGAGACGCCGCCGACTTCGACGCCGGTGCGTTCTTCGAGGAATCGCAAATAGGAGCGGGCTTCGGCCGGCAGTTCGTCAAAACGCGCAATGCCACGCGTCGAGGCGCGCCAGCCGGGCATCATTTCATACACCGGTTCGATGGCCTCAAGCGCGCGGTAGGTGGCGGGCATTTCGGTGACTTCCTCGCCGTGCAGCCGGTAGCGGATGCAGACCGGGATCTCGTCCAGCGAATCGAGAACGTCGAGCTTCATGATAAACAGCGTGTCAAAGCCGTTGACCATCGCGGTGTACTTGAGCAGCGGCACGTCGAACCATCCGCAGCGGCGCGGACGGCCGGTTACGGCGCCGAATTCCTGGCCTTCGCGGCGCAGCAGCTCGCCGGCGGCGTCGTTGCTCTCCGTGGGAAACGGACCGGAGCCGACGCGCGTGATGTAGGCCTTCGAGACGCCGATGATGCCTTCGATTTTCGTGGGCGGGACGCCGGTGCCGATGGAGGCTCCTCCCGCGGAAGCGCTGGACGAAGTGCCATCGGACGGATCTTTTCGGCGTACTCCTCGTGCTGCGCGCGGATCTCGGCGTAGTCGATGGTGTCGTGCAGATTGAACGTGGCGGCGAGCGTCTTCTTATCCTCTGCGAGGGTGTCATAGAGGTCGCGGAAACTTTCCGGATCGTACAGGTCGGCGATGCGGATGCCGCGGCGCCCGGTTTTATCCTCATAACAAGGACCGATTCCGCGCGAAGTGGTGCCGATTGGAATGCGATTTTCGCGCGCCTCGGACATCTTCTCAATCAGGCGATGGAACGGAAAAATCACGTGGGCGCGATTGCTGATTCTAAGCTGCTTCGTCGCGTCGATCCCATTCGCTTCGAGCCCCGCGATTTCCGCCAGTAGCGCGGCCAGATCGATCACCACGCCGTTGCCGATCACCGCCTGCACGCCGGGCCGCAGAATCCCGCTGGGGATCAGCTTGAGGACGAATTTTTTCTCGCCGATGAAGACGGTGTGGCCGGCGTTATGCCCGCCCTGGTAGCGCGCGACAACGTCGAAGCGCTCGGCTAGAAGATCGACCACTTTGCCCTTGCCTTCATCACCCCATTGCGCACCGAGAACGATTACATTACCCATTTTTCGAAAGAAGACCCGGGGACTATTGTAGCAGTGGCGTCTCAATCAGCCGTGCAGTTCCATTGCGAATCGCCTGCCAGGGGAGGCTTCGGTCGAAACTGACGAGTTTCGCCCCGTGCCTTGCTGCGAGTCCGAGCAGATAGGCATCGGTCACCTGCTGGGGACCGATGATGTACGCGATCGAGAATAGCGAATCGTCCGTCAAAGAAACCTCATCCCTCCAGAAGCGATGCCTGGCATCCGATTGGCAAACCAAACGCAGCGCGTCGGTTGCCTCGGAAGGAGTATATGGGCCGGTCGCAAACGTAGGCTGTGAAATGACGCGGATCGCTCCATTTTCTGTGATCGGACATGTGGCCCATCCTGCCGGAGAGTTCTCTCGAAACCAGCGATGCATCCTTTCGTGGTGAAGATGCCGCGGACTGATGAGCGCGATGAGCGCGTTGACATCGAAAAGCCAAGCCGCTTCAGTCGTCGAGTTCAAGCAATTCCTTCACATGCTCGGAAGTAACGGGTCCCGCTCCAGGCTTAGGCATGAGCAGGGGAACGCCATTGCGCATTTTGACCTTGGTCGGGGGAGGTTGCAGGCCGCGCCGCGCCAAATCGGAGAGTACTCGGCCCAGGCTCTGCTCGCTTTCGCGGGCCAAAGCCTTGGCGGTCCTCAGAATGTCTTCGTCGAGGTCGACGGTGGTGCGCATGCCTTCAATGTAGATGACGTGATGTCATGATGTCAAGATGCGGCTCGCCGCCGGGTCAGGCGCACGCACCACGCGATCAAGTTCGCCGTAATCCAGCCAGTTCTGGGAACAGTTTTCGCAGCTATCGATGATGATGTTGCCGGGGCCGCAATAGGCGTGCGTGTCCATGGTGACGCCGCATTTCGGGCAGCGGATCCGGCGGGCGAGATCTTTCCAATCGGCCGGACGCGCGGCGTCGACCGAGACTTCGCGGCGGGAGCGCAGGTCCTGGACGATTTCTGGGAAAACGCCCATCGAAATCAGCATTCCACGGCAGCGCTCGCAATAGAACATGCGTTCGCGGGCGATCGATGCGTTCAACAGGAGAACAGCGCAGATGGGGCAGGAGATCCCGGCAGGCACGCCCAGCACGCGCACGCCGTCGGCATTCGGATCGGGGAAATGAGGCGTCCGGCAGTAGTCGCAGATCAGATAATCCGCGTCGTCCTTCAGCCGCATGGCGGCTCCGCAGTTCGGGCAGTTCATAGAAATTCCAAGTGAAACATGATCGGCAGAACGAGGACCCATCGTTACCGGATAGTCCTAAGATCCGTGGATGGCTAAGTTACCCAGCGTATGAGCTGATCTTTTTTAGCAGCCACTTGGATTCCGCCTAAGGCATTCCCCTAACCTTTTTTGATCGTAAGTCGAAATTACATAAGTCTTACAAATCATAGGCGGAAACCCTGCTAGTTTAGGACTGCGAAGGATTCCATCATGAGCGAACATGTTATCCAATTGCCCAACGGCAATAAAATGAATTGGCCGACGAGCCTGGTCCTGGTGTTGTTTCACATCGGGGCGATTGCAGCACTGTTTATGTTCAGCTGGCGTAATCTATTTATTTCATTGGCTTTATACTGGATCACGGTGGGCTGGGGGATCAGCCTGGGGTACCACCGGCTGCACACCCACCGGTCATACAAGTGTCCTCTTTGGATGGAATACTTCTTTGCCGTTTGCGGAACGCTGACGCTTGAAGGCGGGCCGATTTTCTGGGTCGCCACGCACCGCATTCATCATCAGAAGTCCGATCAGCCGGGCGATCCTCATTCCCCGCACGATGGGAGTTTTTGGTCGCACATGGGCTGGATTCTGTTCGGCGAGACCAATCACAACAACACCCGCATGATGTCGAAATATGCGCCGGACCTGGCGAAGCACCCGTTCTACATCTGGCTCAACAACTGGCACTGGATTCCGATGGTGGTGCTGGGCATGATTCTGCTCGCGATCGGCGGATGGCCGCTGATGTTCTGGGGCATTTTCATGCGCGTCACCTTCGGGCTGCATGCGACCTGGCTGGTAAACTCCGCCGCGCACATGTTCGGCACCAGGCGATTTGACACGCGGGACGATTCGCGGAATAGCTGGTGGGTTGCCCTGCTGACGTTCGGCGAGGGCTGGCACAATAACCACCACGCGCACCCGACCTCGGCCCGCCACGGTCTGGCCTGGTACGAATTCGACATTTCCTGGATCACGCTGACGGTGATGAAGGCATTTGGCATCGCCAGGCAAGTCCGGGTGGCGAAGATCGACGAAGTGCTGGCCGAGCGCGAAGCTGCCTAGCTCCGCCGCCTTTCCCGACCGCAACGCGCGGCCTTAAGATTTCCTTCGCCTTGAAGGCGATTTTCCCATCAACTGATAGCTGCCGGCCAGCAGTTCGCTGACCTCTTTCCAATCTAACGGCGCCGCGTGCACCTTCAGCGATATCCATCCGAGGCGCCCCGTGTACGGCGTCAGGTAATAGCGCGGATCCTCGAGAAACACGCCTTGCACCTCCAGGCCGACCTTCACGCACAGGGACAACTCGCCGCGATATTCCTCAAGCACCGCGTAAATGCCCTTGCTGGTCGCGAACGACGGATGTCCGTGGCTGATCCTTTCCTCGGTTCCCGGAAGCGCCAGACAGATTTTTCGCATACGAGTCAAGACCTGCTGTTCGGTAGCCTTCATAATAAAGATTATGGTCCTCGCCGGCCGCCGCAAATCGATCGCGTTCTTTATCGCGCTCGGGGCGGGTCTGATTCTCGTCACCCTCCTGCTGTATATCGGCTGGGTGCTGCTCAATTGGAAGAACCCGATTCTGCTGTTGCTGGGCATCGTGCTGCTGGCGATGATTATCGCCGGCGTGGTGCTGAATACCATTTTTCTGGTCCGCGAAATCCGCAGGAATGCACAGCACGACGCGTTTATCAATGCCATGACGCATGAGCTGAAGACTCCCGTTGCGTCCATCCGCCTGTACCTGGAGACGCTGCAATCGCGCGCCGTCGACGAGGAGAAGCGCAAGGAATTCTACGGCATCATGCTCGACGATAGCGACCGTCTGTTGCAAACCATCGAACAGGTTCTGCGCACCGGGCGCATGGGCGCGTCGCGCAAGCTCAACATCACCCGCATCGACCTGAGCCAGGTAATTGAAGAATCCCTCGTCCGCGCGCGGGCGATCTATCGGCTGCCGGACGAAGCGCTGACCTATCGCCCCGACGGCCCAACCACCATCATGGGCGATGCCGATGAAGTGCGCGCCGCCGTTTCCAACCTCATCGACAACGCGGTGAAATATTCCGGGAGCAACGTGAAAGTACGGGTGGAGACTGAGAAAACCGACAACGTCGTCTCGATGCGCGTCCGGGATGAAGGCCCGGGCATCCCCAAAACCGAGCTGAAACAAATCTTCAAGCGCTTCCATCGCGTGCCCGGCTCGCTGGCGACGCGCGTGAAGGGCACGGGACTGGGACTGTACATCGTCCGCTCGGTAGCCAAACGCCACGGCGGGCGCGCCTGGGCAGAGAGTGAAGGACCGGGGCGAGGCAGCACGTTCGTGCTCCAGCTACCGGCGGTCAAATGAGCGAATGAGCAACATATTGGTGGTGGAAGACGAGGCGCATCTGGCCGAGGGCCTGCGCTTTAACCTCGAAGCGGAAGGCTATCAGGTCAACGTGGTGGATACGGGCGAGGCGGCGCTCGAATTGATCGAGACCAGGAAGCCCGCTTTCGACGCGGTGGTGCTCGACGTGATGCTTCCAGGCAAGGACGGCTTCGCCGTCATCTCCGAATTGCGCAAGGCCGGCCAGTATGTGCCGACTCTGATGCTGACCGCGCGCGGGCATCCCGAAGACGTGCTGAAAGGCTTCAGCGCCGGCGCCGACGATTATCTCACCAAGCCGTTCGATCTTTCGATCCTGATCGCGCGCATCCGCGGCCTGCTCCGGCGCCGCGAATGGCTGGTCGGGTCCATCGGGACGCGCCCGGCGCCGGCGGAGCCAGCCGAAGCGTTCGTGTTCGGCGGCAAAACAATCGACTTCACCGCGCTCGAACTGCGCGTCGCGGGCGAGGTGTTTCCGCTCACGCTGATGGAGGTGAACGTCCTCCGCTACCTGATCGAGCATGAGGGGAAACCGGTCTCTCGTAAGCGGATGCTCGACGAGGTGTGGGGCCTGCATGAGGACACCGACACACGCGCCATCGACAATTTCATCGTGCGGCTGAGGCGCTATATAGAGGACGATCCCACCCATCCGCGCCATCTGCTGACGGTGCGCGGAGTCGGCTACCGCTTCATCGCCGAACCCGCGGATTCGAAAAAATGAGCACCATTCGCGCAGCCGTTGTGCAAGCCGCTCCGGTGGTTTTCGATCGTGAGGCCACCTTGGCCAAGGTCCGCGCCCTCACGCGAGACGCGGCAGCCCAGGGCGCGCAGCTGGTCATATTCCCGGAAGCGTTCGTCTCCGGCTATCCCAAGGGCCTCGACTTCGGCGCCCGCGTCGGCTCGCGCACTCTCGAAGGCCGCCGCATGTTCCGACGCTATTTTGAAAGCGCGGTCGAACTGCCAAACCCGGAGCTTGCCGCGATCGCGCGGGATCATTCCGTCTATCTCGTCGTCGGCGTGATTGAGCGCGACGGCGGCACGCTCTACTGCACCGTGCTGTTCTACAATCCCTCGGGCGACCTGCTGGGCAAGCATCGCAAACTGATGCCGACCGCGATGGAAAGGCTCGTGTGGGGCATGGGCGACGGTTCGACCATGCCTGTGTTCGACACGCCGTTAGGCCGGATCGGCGCCGTGATCTGCTGGGAAAACTACATGCCCCTGCTGCGCATGGCGATGTACGCGAAAGGCATTGAGCTTTATTGCGCGCCCACGGTGGACGATCGCGATACCTGGTCCCGGTCCATGCAGCACATCGCGTTCGAAGGCCGCTGCTTCGTGCTCTCCGCCGTGCAGTATCTCGAACGCAAGGATTGCCCCGCCGACTACGCCGACACCGCACCGGTACTGATCCGCGGCGGCAGCGTGATCGTGAATCCGCAAGGCGCGGTCCTCGCGGGTCCACACTACGGCAGCGAAACGATCCTGATCGCGGAGCTCAACCGCGACGAGATCGCCGAAGGGAAGTTCGACCTCGACGTCGCCGGACATTATGCGCGTCCCGACGTGTTCCGCCTAACCGTAAATGAGCGTCCCGCGCCGGCGGCGGAGTTTGAGAGCGATTAGTGCCGTGACCGTGTGATTTGTTGGCAATCAGCCCCATGCGTCAGCTTGGGGCTTGCACGGGAAATCGAAATAGCCCCAAGCTGTCGCATGGGGCTCCCAGGTGCGCCGATGTCCGTTCGAAAACAAACTATTCAGGCGGTCGCGGCACTCGGGCGTTTATGCGATGAGTAGATCGAGCCCGGCAGCCTCGGCGAACGCTCGGAAATCCCGATCGCGCGTAAGGAGAGGAATCCCGCGGTCGATACAGGTTTGGGCGATCAGTGCATCA
>JBEKOZ010000109.1:0-10056 GCA_049521275.1 Bryobacteraceae bacterium
CTTATTTTTCCCGCACACGAAGATCAACTGCGTCTCGTCGAGCAGCCGATCGACCTCGATCATCACCGGCGAACCCTGTCCGCCGAACAACACCAGGCCGGTGGGCTTATCGGGATCGAGACCGATGGCGGCGCGTCCGGCGGCGCGATCGGCAGTGACGGGCTGATAAAAGTTGGGGCGCAGAATCATGCCGGAGGTGCGGAAAATGCGCTCTTCAGCGTGCCCCATCGCGCGCGCCTGCTCCACTGCTTTCGCGGTGCCGCAGATGAAAAACTGCTCCTGCCGCTCCATCCAGAAGTGCGGCGGATAATCGGCAAAATCGGTCAGGATCGTCACGTAAGGAACTGTGGGCAGCACGGCGCGCAGGCCTTGATACATGGTGCGGTTGAAGTTCGGAACGAGCGAAACAACTATGTCTGGTTTCGACTCCAACCAGTGACGCGAAAGGAGCCTGGTTGTCGATCCGTGGTACAACCGGACTATACTTTGCATGAACACCAGACCTTGCGCCGAGCCGAGCGTCCAGCCCTTCGCGAGCATCTTGTTGTAGATGTCCTCCAGGCGTATGCCGGTCAGCTTACGGAATATGTCGAGCGAGTGGAGCACTTCCTGCAAATTGACCAAGCGCACGTTAAAAGGCCGTTTTTGCTGCTCGATGACCGTTTTCAGGGCCGTCGCGGCGGCGCGATGGCCTCCGCCGGCGTCGAAGTAGACGAAATCAATTTTTGTCACAATTGTTTTATAGCAGCGTCACACCCCTGTTATACCAGGGCACTAAAAAGGTAACATGCAGACCTCAGTTATTCACTGGGTCGAATTAGGGGATCACCGGCTGATGCGCCAGGTGAACCGTTGGCGGCCTCCACGCTGGTTGCGATTGTGGATGATCGCCGCGACCCGGTGCGGGGATGGCTGGCTGTGGTACGGCATCGGAGCCGGGGTGCTGTTGTTCGGCGGACCGGAGCGGTTTCTGGCGCTGCTGTCCACGATCACCGCGGTGGCGATCGGCATCGCGCTGTTCCTGACGCTGAAACGCAGCTTCGGGCGCAAGCGACCCGCGGAACCGCACTGCTGGGCGACGCTGCTGCCTCCGGATCAATTCTCGTTTCCCTCCGGCCACACCATCACGGCGTTCGCGGTGGCGATCTCGCTGGGCGTTTTTTATCCGGCGATGTTCTTGGAGCTGCTGTTCTGCGCCGCGAGCGTGGCGTGTTCGCGCATCCTGCTGGGGATGCACTTCCTGAGCGACGTGGTCGCGGGAGGAGTGCTCGGCGCGGGGCTGGGATACGCGTCCGTAGTTCTGTGGCGGCTCGCGTAGCTGCATTTCACGCAGAGAGACGCAGAGGGCGCGGAGAAAAAGAAAAATCGCGCCGGATGATCGCTCCCTGCGGTCGCGGCTCGGTAGGCGAGTGATTTTATGTAAGGCCGACTCCGAGCCGCGACCATAGGGAGCGATCTCTACGAGTTTTTCCACGGCCCGTTACGCATGGCGGGGCCGGCGCTATTCCCATCAATTTTCGGTGGGTTTTTGGGCCGATTCAATGATCAGGAACGACGCGGGGACTTTTTGCGATTCGAATTTCAGGCCGAGTTGCTGCTGCAATGCGGTCGAGAGCTGCGGGCCGTCGGTTTCGTCCCACGACAGGGTGAAGTCGTAGTCGCCGGTCAAGCCTGTTTTGTCGATTACCGGGTCGCCCAGGCCGGTCAGAAGATCGGCTAGTTTGGGCATCGAGTACTTGCGAGCGGTCAGCGTGTTTGGCCCGCGGCCCGGCTTGAAAGACGGGCCCCAGCCGGCATCCGGTTCGTCGCCCGATGCCGGCTTGAGTTTGGGTCCGTTCTTCCCTACGACAAGCGCGAAGCCGGGTACATCCTTGGTCTCACGGTGAAATTTCATTTGGAAACGCTCGATCAGAAGCGCTTGTAGCATCTCGAGAAGCTGCTGTTCCGTGGCCTTGCCGGGATCTTCGGCTTTCGCCTCAACATTAAAACGGTCATCGCCGAGCCTGATCCAGTCGGGTCCGCCCTTGATCGACCCAAGAGTGCGGAGTTGGAAGGCGATGCCAAGCATGTGACTGAGACGGGCATCGTTGATCACGCATCGGCCGAGCGGCGGCGCAGAGACAGCCTGCTGGGGTGCGTATCTGGAATCGATTCCATGGCAGCCTCCGCTGACACCAGCGCCCGACCGGGCGCGCTTTATCGAAGCGACCTCGAAGGCGGGCTGCGCCTGGGCGACGGCGAGCAGGAGGAGAATCGTCAGCGGCTTCATGATGGTATTGACGTTCGGGCACGATGATCGTTCCTGAAAACGGAGCCGCCTGAAGTCGGCTGCGGGCCGAACAGGCTGCGGAAAAAGTCGATCAGGAAACAATTGGTACCATCTTCACACCCGCCAACCATCTTCCTTCTTTCCGAGCCGTGTCCAAAGGGTGCGGTTTGCGAGCCGGTTTGATGGAAACCCCTCCCGTTGGTCACGGCTCGGAAGAAGGCGGCTGCGACCCACGGTGACAACGGCTCTGGCTGATTAAAAGGAGCGGTCTGTCGTATCATGAAGGTTCCCGATCATGATTCGTAATTTTAGCGGCTTCGCGCCAAAGGTCGCGCCGTCCGCGTACATCGATCCCGGCGCACACGTCATCGGCGACGTGGTTATTGGCGAGCGTTCCAGCATCTGGCCCGGCGCGGTGCTGCGCGGCGATACCGCGCCCATTCGCATCGGCGACGAGGTGAGTATTCAGGACAACTCCGTGCTGCATGCCGATATCGGATTGCCTTTGACCATCGGCAATCGCGTGACGGTCGGTCACCTGGTGATGCTGCACGGATGCACGATCGAAGACGACACGCTCATTGGCATCGGGTCGATTATTTTGAATGGCGCGAAGATCGGCAGAGGGAGCGTGGTCGCGGCCGGGTCGCTGGTTCCGGAAGGAATGGAAGTGCCTCCGTCGGCGCTGGTGATGGGCGTTCCCGCCAAGGTGAAACGCGCGGTCACCGTCGAGGAACAGGAAAGATTCGCCGAAGGCGTACGGCATTACGTTCAGAAAGCCGCGGTGTACCGTGAATCCGATTAAGGCGGTTAAGGGGACGCGCGATATTCTGCCTCCGTCGAGCGCCGTCTGGAATCACGTGGAGGCCGTCGCGCGCGAGGTTTTCCGGACTTACAACTACCTCGAAATCCGGACGCCGATTTTTGAAGAGACGGCGCTGTTTGCGCGCGGCGTGGGCGAGGATACGGATATTGTCGGCAAGGAAATGTACACGTTTCCCGATCGCGACAATACTTCGCTCACTCTGCGGCCGGAGAATACGGCGTCGGTGATCCGCGCTTATATCGAGCACCGGCTGGACCAGATTCCGGGGGTGAAGAAGTATTACTACATCGGGCCGATGTTCCGGCGCGAACGGCCGCAGAAGGGGCGTTTCCGGCAGTTTTATCAGATCGGCGCGGAGGCGATCGGGTCCGATTCGCCGATTGTCGACGCGGAAGTGATCGAGATGGTGGTGGAGGTCCTGAAACGGTGCGGCATCGAGGAATTTCACCTGCTGATCAACTCGGTTGGGGATCATAAATGCCGGCCCGCATACATCGCGCTGTTGAAGGAGAGGCTGAAGGACGTGGCTTCGACCATGTGCGGGGATTGCCAGCGGCGCGCGGTCACGAATCCTCTGCGAGTGCTCGATTGCAAGGTGCCGGAGGACCAGCCGATCATTGAAACGCTGCCGTCGATTCTCGATCATCTGTGCGAGGAATGCACGGCGCATTTTGCGGCAGTGCGGGCGCATTTGGATGCGCGCGGGATCGCTTATGAGGTTCGGCCGCGGATGGTGCGCGGGTTGGATTATTACATGCGGACGACGTTTGAGATCACGCATGGAGCGCTGGGGGCGCAGAATTCGGTGCTCGGCGGAGGGCGGTACGACGGGCTCGCGGAAGCGCTGGGGTCGAAGGTGGCGGCGCCGGGAATCGGGTTTTCGATCGGCGAAGACCGGCTGGTGATGAGCGTCGAAGCGGCGCAGCCGGAGCGGCATAAACCGGTGGTGGACGTGTTTCTCGCGACCCTGGGCGACGCCGCGGACCTGCACGCGGGTGGGCTGGCGGCGGAGTTGCGAGACGCCGGGCTATCGGTCGAACGAAGCGTGGACCGGAAACTGAAACGCGCTTTGGAAGTGGCAAATAAAATGGGCGCGCGCTTCGCGTTGATCCTGGGAGACAACGAGATCGCCGAGCAGAGATACTTATTGAAGGACATGTCGTCGACCGAGCAGGAGTCGCTTACGCGCGGCGAGCTGGTGGGACGGATTAAAAAATAATGGAATCAGTACCTCTCGATTTTTTGGGCGACCTGCGGCGCACGCATATGTGCGGAGAACTGCGCTCGACCGATGCCGGCAAAAGAGCCATCCTGATGGGCTGGGTACATCGACGGCGCGATCTGGGCGGCGTGGTGTTCATCCATCTGCGCGACCGCGACGGGGTGACGCAACTGGTGTTCAATGAGGCGATCGACGGCGAGTTGCATAAGAAAGTTGAACTGCTGGGCTCCGAATATGTGATCGCCGTTGAGGGCGTGGTGAAGGGTCGATCGGCCGACACAATCAATCCTTCGATTCCGACAGGCGAGGTCGAGGTGGCGGTCGAAAAGCTGTGGATTCTGAATGAATCGCGAACGCCTCCGTTTCCCATGGAAGGGGCGGTCGACGTGAAGGAAGAAGCGCGGCTGAAGTACAGGTATGTCGATTTGCGGCGTCCGCACATGCAGCGCAATATTATTCTGCGCTCCAAGGTCGCGTTCGCGGTACGGCAGACGATGGTCGAGCGGGGGTTTCTCGAAATCGAGACGCCGTTCATGACGAGGTCGACGCCCGAAGGCGCGCGCGATTATCTGGTGCCCAGCCGGGTGAATCCGGGGACGTTTTACGCGCTGCCGCAATCTCCGCAGATTTTCAAACAACTGCTCATGATTAGCGGCTTCGACAAGTATTTTCAAATTGTCCGCTGCTTCCGCGACGAAGATTTGCGGGCCGACCGGCAGCCGGAGTTCACGCAGATCGATATCGAGATGTCGTTTCCGCAGCCGGAGCAGATTTTCGAAATGGTGGAACCGCTGGTGGTCGCGGCGTCGAAAGCGGCGGGGTACCACATCGCGCAGCCGTTCCCGAGGCTGACTTACGCGCAGGCGATGCGGTCTTACGGCATCGACAAGCCGGATCTGCGGATTCCGCCGTTTTATTGCGTCGAGGATTTGTTTCCGGGCGCGGGATTGACGACGGAAGGGCTGCCGCTGGTGGCGATCCGGATTCCGAAGGTGGGCGCGATCACGCGCAGCCAGTCGGATTTGCTGCGGGATTTCGGCAAGGAAAAAGGTCTGCGCGTTTTTGGCGACATGAAGCGGCTGGACAAGGATTTTCCGGACGCGATGGCCGCTTTGCGCGCGCGCATCGGCGCGGAGGAAGAGGATTTATTCATGCTGGCGGGGTGGGGCCGGGAGCCGGAGGGCCACATCCCGGAATACACGGTTTTGCAGGCCTGCGGACAGCTGCGGCTACACGCGGCGCAGAAGTATAACGACCGGCACAAGCTGCTGGACCCGCTGAATTTTCAATTTTTGTGGGTGCTCGATTTCCCGATGTTCGAATGGGACGCGGAGGACAACCGCTGGAACGCGGCGCATCATCCGTTCACATCGGTGTACGACGAGGATCTGGAAAAATTGACCACCGATCCGGCGCGCTGCCGGTCCAAGGCGTACGACCTGGTTTTGAACGGGACGGAGCTCGCGTCGGGGTCGATTCGTATTCACCGGCGCGATATTCAGTCGAAGGTATTCGCGGCGCTGGGATTTTCAGAAGAGGAAGCGAAAAAGCGGTTCGGGTTTCTGCTGGAGGCGCTGGAATACGGAGCTCCGCCGCACGGAGGAATCGCGCTGGGTCTGGACAGACTGGTGGCGCTGCTGGCGGGGGAGACTTCGATTCGCGAAGTGATTCCGTTCCCGAAAACCGCCAAAGGCACCGACTTGATGTGCGATGCGCCCAGCGAAGTTCCGGAAAAGAACCTGCGCGACCTCGGGATCTCCCTCCGCAAGAAGTAGCTCAAATTGGAGCGCTCCCACCGTTTTTTCACCCGCAACGGCTTGGGTCACCGCACTGTAGCGTGACGAGAGGAGAGCTTCGAAGACTTCACCCTCGCTTTAGCGGATCGGGATACGACGAAATGACCGATCTCTTGATTGCAAGATAAGCGGCGTTTCAAAGAGGCGCGGGTGGGTGGAAGTGGTAAGAGGTTGAGGGAGTGGGAGAAAGAGGGTCGCAAATTAGCGTGTCGGAACGGCTAGCATCGCGAGAAGGGCTATCAGGACGAGGGCGCTTACCCAAAGGGCTATCCGGCGCTCGCGTCCGCCGGTGAAATCGAGGTGGACGGAACAGTCGCCGGCGCACTCGGGATTTACAACGATGAAGCCGAGCTGGTCGGCGGTTACGGCGACCGCGCGGTCGCCGACGCGGGCTTGCCATCCGGGGTCGTAGGTGATCTGGACCGACAGGACCTGCGCGGGATCCATCTTGGCGGCGATAGTGGCGTGGTCGGGATTTTTCCACGCGATGTCGGCGGGCTTCAGGGCGTTGACATAGGCGCGGAGCTGGTCGACATCCAGTCCGTTGGCCGGTTGGCGGGTGACCAGCGCGGACCTGGGGAGCACATGGGCCAGGGACGCCGATTCGAGAGGAACCTGGTAAATGGAGTCGCCGCCTTCACGCCACACCAGCGGCAGAACGCCGTCAAATTTTTCGGGATTCACCACCGGGTGGTAATGGTCCTTGCTATCGCGGCCGGGAATGAGGATCGCACCGCAGCCGAACGCTTTCAGCCACAGGATGGAGATGTTGGCGTCGCCGGCTCCGGCATTTTGACCCGAGAAAATGGTGAAGACGGCAAGGCGCTGAATAAAGTTCGGCGCGGTGGGCTCATGCCCGGCGCCCATCTGGGGGTTGTCGGAAAAAAGGTTGAACCACCACTGCCCTTCCCCGGCGTCGAGAATCCGCTGGCCGGGAAGGTGAGTGGAGATCCACGTGGCTTCGCGGTACGGCAGAGACTGCGCGATATCGACAGGACGGATGAGATTTCGCGCGAAGTGATAATCCTGGACTGCGAGCCACGCGAGCGGCGGCACAAAAATGACGAGGGTCGCCTTGGCGGGAATTCGCACCAGAACAAACGCCAGGAGCAGGCACAGGCCGGGTTCCAGTTCGAGGTGATAACGCGTGGGCTGCGGCATGAGTACGATTCCCGCGAAGCCGAGTGCCGTGATGCCTCCGAAGCAAACGGAAAAGAGGATCGCAAATTGAAGGATCGGATCCAGGCGGCGCGAGAGCGCCCACAGACCGACGAGCAGCGCTGCGGAACCGGCGCCCAGGAGCAGAGTGCGCGCGTGGAAGCGATAATCGCCACCCACCATTTGCGAATTCATTTCGAGGAGGCGAATCAAGCTGGGCGGCAGGAAGCGGCAGATGGCCAGATAGGCGGCCAGTTGGATTCCGCAGACGGCGGCGAACGGCTTCCAGCCAAGCTGCTTGCGGGTCGCGAAAAGGAACAGTGACGACACGAAGACCACCACGAGCCCAAAGGCATTGGTCAGCATCACGGCGGTGGCGGCGAGAGCGGCCAGGCTGAACCTGCGGATGGTCGGTGATTCCAGATAGCGCCAGGTGAGCAGGAGGGAAATAGGCAGCAGACACATGGCCACGTTGTGCGGCGTCTCGCCGTAGATCACGATGTTGAACAGGCGGCGCACGCCCCAGGGAGTGCCGAGGTCCTCGAGGATTTTAGGGAAGATGATGGAGGGCGAAATGAGGGACCACAACACGGCCGCCCCGGCGCTGGGCGCGAGGCGTCCGGAGACTCCGAGCGCGAAGAGGAACAAGGACACGGGCGCCAGTGAATAGGCCAGCGCCGCTACGAAATGAAACGCGTGGGCGGGCGAGCAATGCGCGACGGCCGAGAGAATCGCCACCAGGCCGCTGACGAAGGGCAGATAGGTATCTTCAAAAGGCATCCCGGCGTTGAACCAGGGAAACCAGCTCACATGCGGCCAGTTTTGGGAAAGGAATCGGGCGAAGGTGATCCAGGAGCCTTCGTTGGATTGAAAATCGTCGAGATATTCGAAACGGAATAGGGGGGCGCAGATGGTCGCGTTGAGTGCGAATAGGGCGAGGCAGATTGTGGAGACTCGGCGGGTTAGCATGGGGGGCCGACGGGGGCGTCGGCCGCGGTCCAGGGGGACCGCCCTACTTCGATTAAGTGGCACGTATCAGCGATAACGTTAGCATGTCCCGGGCGTCGTTTCGCAGATAAGGGGAGCTTAATCCAGCGCGAACGCGACCACGGAGTCGCCCATCTTGCTCTTCATTTTCCCGTGACCACCCGCGCAGATCACCAGGTATTGTTTCCCGCGCCACTCGTAGGTCATCGGCGTCGATTGCGCACTGGCCGGAAGCTCCACGCTCCACAACTCCTTGCCCGTGTCCGAATCAAAAGCGCGCAAATGCGGATCGAACACGCCTGCCGTGAAGATCAGGCCACTCGCGGTGGCGATCGGTCCGCCGAAGCTGGTCGATCCTTCCGGCCAATCGTCTCCCTGGCGGCCCACTGGCGTTTCCCAGCGCAATTTCCCGGTATTCAGATCGAACGCCACCAGCGCGCCCCATGGCGGAGGGTTGCAGGGCTGGCTGTTCGGCGCGACCAACCATTCCCGATGCATGCCGTAGGGCGTGCCGCGTTGCCGTGCGAATTCCCCGCCCCAGGCCGTCTCCGTTTCGTTGGCGTGCGCGATCGCTCCCGTCATATCCTCGCGCGGAATCAGCTTCGCGATCGCCGCCACTCGATTGGTGTTCGCCATTAAAAGGTTGCGCACGGGGTCCCACGCAGCGCTGCCCCAGTTGACGCCGCCGATATTTCCGGGAAACGACAAAGAGCCGCGCATGCTGGGCGGCGTGAAGAGCCCGTCGTTCCTCAGCGACTCGATCTTCTCGCGGCACCAGGCGCGAGCCTCGGGAGTCGCACCCCAAACCTCGTCCGCCGTCAGCCGTTGTGGAACCATTGCGCTCCACGCGGGAATCGGCTGGCTGGCCGCTGTTTCCTCGCCGGGAATGTCGCTCTTGGGAACCGGCCTCTCCTCGACGGTATGGAGAGGCTTCCCCGTCAATCGATCGAGCACGAACACGTTGCCGATCTTGGTGGTGACGGCAACCGCCGGCTTGCCGTGGAATTCGATCAGCGCGGGTTCGGACGCCACGTCGTAATCCCACAGGTCGTGATGCACCACTTGAAATCCCCATACCAGCACGCCTGTCGAAGCCTTGAGCGCTACCACCGAATTCGCCCATTTGTTGTCGCCCAACCGGGCGCCGCCGTAGTAATCGGGGCTCGCGCTGCCGGTCGGGATAAACACCAGATCCCGTGCCGGATCGGCGGCAATGGTCGACCACGCGTTGGCCGCGCCGGTGCGCACCTGCTGCTTCTCCGCCCATGGAATCGGGTTCCACTCCCAACGCAGAGCGCCCGAGCGGGCATCGTAGGCCCGCACCAGTCCGCGAGGCATGTCCACCGCGCCGTTATCGCCGATTGAAGACCCGGTGATCACCACATCGCCCACAATCGCCGGCGCCGAGGTGACCTGATAATCCCCATAAAACTCCGGTCCAAAAACCACCCCGCGCGTCAGATCGATCACGCCGCACAGGCTGCCGGTTTTGCCGTCGATCGAAATCAGCCGCGCGTCGATGGTCCCTTCGAAGATGCGCAGCTTGCAGGGCGCTCCGTCCGGTGCTTTCGTATCGGTCCATGCCGCGACGCCGCGGGAGGTGACTTCGGAATAGTTGCGGGAGCGATTCACCTTGGGATCGTAAGTCCACTTTTCGGCGCCGGTTCCCGGGTCGAGCGCGATCACCTTATTAAAAGGGGTGCTCAGATACAGCGTTCCGTCCACCAGAATCGGAGTGGCTTCAAAGGCGGCTTTTTCATTGAGATGCGTTTTGGGCTCCAGGGCCCCGGTGTGGTAA
>JBEKOZ010000110.1:0-10054 GCA_049521275.1 Bryobacteraceae bacterium
GTTCCTTAGGATGGGACGCGAGGTTAGGGCGAGGAGTGGCCGTAGATGGCGGCGCACCGTGGTTGGCGGAGAAACGTTGCTGCGGGTCATTGTGCGCAGACCACTCATGTTGCGTTTGAGCGGCTACAGGTCCAACATGTTTACCGCGGGCGGCAGCCTCCTCTTCCGAGGTGGCGCGCGCGTTGATCCCGCCGTTCCCGCCATTGAAGCTGACGCGGTTATTCGGCTCCTCCACCCTTGCGTTGTACACGTTGTGGAAGGTGTTGGCGTCCACCCGATTTACGGCCGTGTTGTAGAAGAAATGCCCGTTTTCCCAGCGGCCGCCTTCATAACCACGACCGAAATATCCGAAGCCGTAGTCGATGCCGCCGTAGAAACCTACGGACAGGCCCCAGTAGCCTTCATTGAAAAAGAATCCACTGCCGGCCCAACCCCAATAACCCGGAGTCCAGAGGTACCCTACTTCGGGAGCCATCACCCAAGTGCCGGGGACCCAGTAATACTCACCATCCCAAGCCCAATATCCTGGCGTCCAGATATAACCGTCGCCCGGACACATAGGCTGCTCGTAAGCCGGCAACTCAGGGGGCGCGACTTGAACGGATACGCCGACTTGCGCGAAAGACGCTGTCGACAGAAGCAGCATTGCTCCTGCGAACAGCAGCGAACGAATGATTCGAATACGCATAATCTACTCCTCTGGCCGATAATCAAGTGCACGAGGCGGGCCAACTTCTTCTGGATCGGACGTTTCTTGTGGAATCTCCCCTCGTCAGTGGATTCGCGGCGCAATTTCGACAAGCGCCGTGTTTACCGGCCTTTGCCAAGCGGCGATCATTCGTTCGATTCTCTTCGCGAAGGCATTCAGTTGTGACCGGATTTGGTCAAATCTTCGTACACCGGCGCTGCCTCCGACGCGGCGACCGTGAACGAGAAAGTTGATCCGGCCCCGAGTTCGGATTCTATCCAGATCGTGCCTCCCAGTCCTTCAACGATCTTCTTCGAAACCGCCAACCCGAGACCGGTACCGGGGATATTCCGCCCTGCCAGGCGTACGAAAGGCGTGAATACGCGAGCCTGATTCTCTGGAGCGATGCCCACACCGTTGTCCTTTACTTTAATGACCCAATCAGGCCCATCTAGCTCGGCTGTCAATTGGATCTTCGGTGGTTCTGTTCCACGATGCTTCACCGCATTGCCAATCAGGTTCTGGAATAGGCGGACCAAATTACTTTCGTTGCCACGTACAACCGGCAGCCAGCCGACTGTGATGCTCGCACCACTTTCCTTTATCTCCCGCGCTAGATTCAGCGTGGCGGCGGCCACTGCATCATTCAGGTCGACTGGTTCAGGCGGTTCCTGGATACCGGTGCTTGCGAAGGAAAGCAAATCGTCAATGAGAATGGACATGCGCGCGGTCCCGTCCACGATAAACCTGGCCATTTGTCTGGCGCCGGCGTCCATTTGTGTTTCCTCCACAAGCATCTCCGTGTACGAAGAAATTGCTCTGAGAGGCTCTCAGCTAACTCCGCCAGGTTGTTTTCCGGATGGCACGAACACACGTTCCTGACCATCAGGTCGCTCACAAACATAAGACCTCCTTCGCCGCGTTTCCAACACGGCGTTCCATGGCCAACGCAAACGCGCAGGTCTGGAGCAAGCAGTTCTGTCACAACAGGGCCCGACGATATATGGTCAGCAGCAAGTGGAGGTCCAACAAGAAAAAGCACCGATTGAGACAAATTATGATTGGCATCAATCGCTCCTCTCGGGTGAAGTGCGCGGATTCGCGCGCCCTCATTGGGCGAATACGCTCAGGCTGCTCCTCATCAAGCGAGCCAAAGGTACCCCGTAACCCCGCCGACATTGCTCGTTCGCGGTCAGATGGTTGCGGCTCTTAGCCAGAACCACGCGCCGTTCCACCTGGATTTCCGCGGACCCGCGGTGGATGCCGCGCGGGATGCGTGGCGAACCTGCTCATCACCTCCAGCGCCGCAATCGAGTTCTCCTCGCGGATCTTAACGTTTCGGAAGAGACGCCTCTCCATGACACGCTTGCCTGTCACGTCCTGAAGGTCTAGTGCTCAATATCATTTATGACGGATTCGCGTTCATCAAGTACAACGGCGGGCTGGAAGTCCACACATCGTTGTTAAAGGTCGTACTGGACGATTGACCTGCCTATAACGTAGCCGCACGACTCGGACAGGAAGCCCGTCGTCGCCCGAGTCATTCACGCCGTGGGCCGCTGAGGTGGTCCAACGCTCGGGCAGAGGGACAAGGTCCACCCCCGCAGGCGTGCCGATAAATGCCTGGGGCCTGGCTGACGCACCCAGTAATTACGTTCGCGTGAACGGAAGCTCGAATCGATACCAAGGACGCGACCACATACCCTTCGAGCGCGGGATCAAGCCGCTGGCCGGTTTTGGTATCGGCGTGGTTCCGTTACCAAAAGGGGCGCCGTCAAGGAGCCACGACCCTTTCGGTCGTCGCGATAGCGTACGTTTCCCCCGTGTCATTCACCAGCGCAGAAACAATCACTGACACCTGTAATGTTCGCCCATCTTTCGCGATCCGTAGTTGGCGCTGCGGCTCCAAGACGCCGGCTTTGCACTGTTGCCGGACCGCCGCCAGCGCCTGTTCCCGCTCGCTTTCCGGCATCAGGTCGCGAATATTCATCACCAGGGCTTCGGCTTCGCTCCATCCGTACGCCCTCTCCGCCTCGGGGTTCCAGGCCAGAATGCGACCCGTCATGTCCTGCACCAGGATGGCATCGCTTGCGTCGCGCACCACAACGGCCAAGCGTCGCAGAGCCTCGGAATCCCGCAACGCTGCCTGCGCCTTTTTCATGACGGAAATCTCAGTGAATGTGATGACTGCACCTTCAATCACGTTTTCCAGGGTCCTATAAGGCCGGATGCGCAGCAGGTACCACTCCCCCGTATTGGTCTGCACTTCCAGTTCTTTCGGAACCAAGCTCTCCAGCACCTCCCGAACGTCCGCCACCAGGTGGTCATAGCCCGCCAGATTGGAGCGGATTTGATCCACCGGACGCCCCACGTCGGATTCGATCAGGTTGATCAACGCTGAGACTGTGGGGGTGAAGCGAAGAATACGCAGAAGATTGTCCACAAAAATCGTGCCGATCCCGGTGCCGCTCAGCAGATTTTTCATGTCGTTGTTGGAGCGCGATAAGTCGACCACTTTGGCTTGCAGTTCGTTGTTGACCGTGGCCAGTTCCTCGTTGACCGATTGCAATTCTTCCCTGGAGGTCTCCAGTTCTTCGTTGGTGGATTGCATCTCCTCGTTCACCGACTGCATTTCCTCGTGGGCGGAGCGTAGCTCTTCGTTGGAGGTCTGCAGTTCTTCATTTGTCGTCTGTAGATATTCCTCCTTCGCCCGCAACTCCTGTTTCAGCCTTAGAATATACGCATCGAGATCCGTGCTGAGCGCCGCCGCCCCTTCCGTGGTATCCAGGGCAGCTTCGATGGACTGCTTGGGGCCCGCTGCCCACTCCTCCTCCAGAATGATTAGAAACAGGCCATGCGGTATGCCCCTTTCCGGATCCGCGGGCGCCGGAAAGACAGTCAGATTGACGTTCGTAAAATCGCCGTCGTTTTTCACCCTCAAACCGGTGTGGTGGGTTGGAATTCCCAGCGACACAGCTCGGTGCAAAGCGATGGTCAAGTCCCCGCGTAATCCTTCGCGAGCCATCCTGAAGATATTCAGGCTGGCCTCGCCGGGAGTCGGTTCCAGGTATCGGCCGGTACGGCCCAACAAGTAGAGGATATCGCCGCGTTCGTTGACCAGCGCGCCAACCGGGGAGTAGTGCTCCAGGAGGGCCCGTTCGGCGATCTCTTGCAACGGAAGTTTGTAGTCGCTAAGCGCGGCGCTCCCCAGCCGCCGTGCGATTTCGGTTCCCGCTGGCCGCTCGAACAATCCCGTCATGCCCAGGCGGTGAGGGCCGAAATCATGTGCTTTGCGTTGATAGATCCTCGACTTACGCTCGATAGGCGTAAAAAGGTTCACAAAGTCTCCCACACCCTCAGACGAGCCCAGCACAAGCATTCCGCCCGGATTCAAAGCGTAATGAAACAAGGGCATGAGCTTTTTTTGCAGCTCCGCGCCCATATAGATCAAAAGATTGCGGCAGCTGATCATATCGAGTTTCGAGAACGGTGGGTTTTTGATCAGATCGTGCTCGGAGAAAATGAGCATGTCGCGGATGGTCTTGTGGATACGGTATGTACTGCCATCCGGTTGCTCCTGGTCAAAAAAGTGCGCTAGTCGCTCCGGCGAGACGTCAGCGATGATGCTGGAGGGGTAAACGCCGGCGCGGGCATGGCCGATGGCTTCGCCGTCGATGTCGGTGGCGAAGATCTGCACCTTGAAATTCTCTTTGCGTTCCTGCATGCGTTCCCGAAGCAGCATGGCGATGGAATAGGCTTCCTCACCACTGGAACAACCGGGGACCCAGACGCGAATAACGGCGCCTGCCGCTTTTCCCACGAACAGCTGCGGGATGGCGTGTTTCTGAACCTCGTCGAAAATCTCGGCATCTCGGAAGAAACTGGTGACGCCGATCAGAAGTTCGCGAAAGAGCGCGTCCGCTTCGCTCCGCGTGAGCTGCATATAGCGGAGATAATCTTCCAGCCCATCGATCTGATGGACGGCCATACGCCGCTCGACGCGGCGCGCGATGGTGCTCCGTTTGTATTGGGAAAAGTCATGACCTGTTTGGGAGCGGAGCAGGAGAAAGATTTTTTCCAGCCCGTCAGATGGCGGCGTAGCCTGCGAGGAGACCGGAAGGAGCGAAGCCCCAAACGCGTGAGCAACATAGGCGAGGAGTTTGGCGGGCATCTCGTTTGGAGGCAGGACAAAATCCACCATACCTGTGGCGATGGCGCTGCGGGGCATTCCGTCGTACTCCGTGGATTCGGGTGTCTGCGCCATCACCATGCCGCCCTCCCCCTTCACCGCCCTGACGCCAAGGGCGCCGTCGCTACCCGTTCCGGAAAGCACAATGCAGATGGCGCGGTCGCGCTGGTCCTCGGCCAGGGAGCGAAAGAAAAAATCGATGGGAAGCCGGATGCCGCGAGCCAACGTGGGTTCCAGCAGTTGCAACGCGCCGTTCACCAGCGCCATATCGCGATTGGGCGGGATGATGTAAGCGCAGTTAGGCTTGATCACCATTCCGTCCTCCACCTCGAAGACTTCCATCCTGGTATAGCGCCGGACTAACTCGGAAAGGATGCTCTTGTGATCCCGGGCCAGATGCTGCACGAGAACAAAAGCCATGCCAGGTTCGCGGTCGGGAGGCATCGTGGAGAAGAACGCTTCGAATGCCGCCAGCCCCCCGGCGGAAGCGCCGATGCCGACGATCGGGAATCCCGCGCTCGGTGGCTCGCGTGGTTGTTCGACCTGCTCTGTATTGACTATTTCGCCCGACGCCTTCTCGGTACGCCTTGTTTCGGCCATGATCTCGTTTCCCCGTTTTCGCTATTCAACTTCTTGTCAAGCCGGACTTGCGTAACTAAGTGATGCGCATAATGTTCCAGAGTCGAGCATCCGGCAACCTTGATTATAGAGGCCGGAATCCTCAGATCATTGTACTGCGCGAAAATTCTCAAATGCATGTGCGGACCATCACGAGCAAGAGGCAAGCTGTCTCTCTGGGCGTATCTTATTCCTCCACGTAAGGGAAAGTATGCCCGGCAGCTCGTAGGCCGAACCAACTACGGTCCCGGTGCGCGCGTGATAGAGTGGTTGCTTACCGCCAGTCTCGGCTTCCTACTGTTTGAAGAACGCCCAAGCCGTGCTTCTTCCGGCAATCGGCCTCCTGGATCGGCGGGCAAAGGATCGCATTGTGAACTCCACGGTCTCTCAGCCACAGTCCACCCGCTGGCTCAGGGAGAATGGCGCAAAGGAACTCGAGTCGCTGTTCCGCGCAATCGTATTCCATCCTTCCGCGTCCATTCTGATCGCGGACAACGATCGTCGTTACCAGGAGGCCAGTATAGGCGCCAGCAGGTTCCTGGGTCTTCCGCGCCAGGAAATCATCGGCCGTAGTTTGGATGATTTTGCAGTACCCGCCATAAAGCCGGCGATCTCGGAGCGCTGGCGGGCGTTTCTCGAAGAAGGCGAGCAGGCAGGCACTCTCCAGTTATTGGGTCCGGACGGAACCCCGGGGGATGTCGAGTACACGGCAAAAGCGAACGTGTTGCCGGTCCGCCACCTCTTGTTGTTGCATGACAAGACTACTCCCGCTGAGGCGGGCAAAAACCTGACCCGGAACCCTCTCACGTCCTGGGTGCGTGATTACGCGCTCTTCCTGCTGAATGTGGACGGACAGATCGCCGCCTGGTATGCGGGTGCCGAACGCATTTACGGCTTCGAGCATGCTGAGACTGTAGGCCGGCACCTGTCGGTTCTCTATCCCAGCGAAGACGTGTTCGTCGAACTGCAGGAACAATTGAAGAAGGCCGTTGCAGAAGGCCACGTCGGCAATGAAGGCTGGCAAGTGAAGAAGAACGGGACGCGATTCTGGGCCAACGTGATCATCATGGCCCTGAAAGACGAGAATGGCGATTTGCAGGGTTTTGCCGGAGTCGTGCGCGACTTCAGCGACCGTCACGACAGGGATGAGAAGTTGCGGCGCAGCCGGGCACACACGCGCGCGGCGCCGGGGGAGTCAACCGTCGCGGGGGTCGTTTCCGGAGAGTTTGACCGCATTCGGGAGGCCAATGACACGTTTCTCGAACTCGTCGGCTACAGCCGTGAGGATCTGCTCGCCGGCCGGCTGGTGTGGCCTGATCTCACGCCGAGGGAATACACGAGCTTGGACGAATTCGCACACGAAGAAGGCTTGCGCTTCGGGGCTTGCACGCCCTTCGAAAAAGAATTGATCAGGAAGGATGGCACTCGGGTCCCGGTCCTGGTGACCACGGCCGTCCTAAAATTATTCCCTTTCCGCTGGATCACGTTCGTCAGCGACCTGCGGGAGAGAGACCGGCAAGAGAATATCGATGAGGAAGTCGTCGAGGTCCCGCACAACTTTGAGGAGATTATAGGAACCAGTACGTCCATTAAGCGGGTCAAGGGGCAGGTGGAAGTGGTTGCGCCGACCGACGCGACTGTATTGATCCTGGGCGAAACCGGCACTGGGAAGGAACTAGTCGCGCGCGCCATCCACAGAATCAGCCCCCGCGGGATTCATCCTTTCGTCTCCTTGAACTGCGCCGCGATTCCCACCGGGCTGCTCGAAAGCGAACTGTTCGGTTACGAGCGAGGAGCCTTCACCGGCGCCTTGGGGCAGAAAATCGGCCGTTTTGAGATGGCGCATGGCGGGACTCTGTTTCTGGATGAAGTGGGCGACATTCCCCTGGATCTGCAGCCCAAGTTGTTGCGTGCGTTGCAGGAGAAGTCCTTCGAGCGGCTGGGCGGTACGCGCACGATCCCCATCGACGTCCGGTTGGTTGCGGCTACCAACCGGAATCTGACCCGAATGATGGGCGATAAGCTCTTCCGCAGCGATCTGTATTACCGGTTGAAAGTTTTTCCTATTATCATGCCCCCGTTGCGGGATCATCCGGAGGACATACGCATCCTGGTTCGCCACTTCACCAAGAAGTACGCAGCTAAGATGGACCGCAAGATCGATAAGATCCCGTTTGAGACGATGGAAGCCATGGTACGGTGGTCATGGCCCGGTAATGTACGCGAGCTGGAGAACTTCATTGAGCGGTCTGTGATCCTATCACGAGGTCCCAGGCTGCGCGCGCCCGTGGCTGAACTGCGCGCCGCCACTGAAACGACTGGCGGGTCTACCCTTCAGGAAATGGAGAGGGTTCACATCCTGCGCGTATTGCGGGAGGCCGGCGGCGTGATCAGCGTCGCGGCCACTCGTCTCCGTATGCCCCGGACCACATTGAACGCCACCATGAAAAAGCTGGGAATCTCCCGCGGCGACCTTTGACCATGCCCAGTCAGACAAAAAGCCTAGGGGCTGGCCCGACGTGATTACGGTTTTTCTGCGTTCCCTGACGCGGATTGGTTGAGGTTAAAACGCCGACGCTGCCAAGGCATGGCGCAGCGGCGGGAGGGAGCCATGTCGACTAAATTAAATCTAAAACCCATCCACGCGCTTCGCCGACTGCCGCCGAAAGTGCCCGCTCCGAAACTCAGGGCAGACACTTTCAGGCCTGGTTCACCAAGTTGCTTGTAATTCCATCTACGCGATCCGATCGCTTCATCGAAGCGGCTACCGTCCAGTTCGCCGGCCCGGTAGCACCGGGCGAATCTCAGTTCAACGTGGTGATTCCGGCGTCGCTCGGCAACGGCGACCAATCCATCACGGCGACCTACGGTGGAACATCCCCGCAATCCGGCGCGTTGATTACGATCCATAACTAAGTGGGTTGAAGGCGGTTGATCAACGCCAACAGTTCTGTCGCAGGATGACGAGTGCCGCTGATCTGGCCAGGACGCTAAGGGTGGGGGGCCCGCGGCGACGGCCCTGAAAAAGAAGCCCACGGATCTGACTCAGCTTGCGGCGCATAACAGCGGCAAGTTTTCGGATAGCCGCGTTGCCCGCTATCTCGAAGGTGACGATACGGTAGCCTCGCACGGTTCGCGAGACATGCCCATCTGGGGAGACGTCTTCAAGTCCTTGAGCAGGGACAAGGATGTTACGACGATGCGCATCGCGAATCTTACGGCATATATCAAGTCGTTACAGGCCATCAAGTAAGACTTTCATACTGCAAAAGAGCATGAATCCCATGTCCATGTGGTGCTGATGATGGCAGTGGAACGCGAGGCACCGGGGTTATTCAAGCAAAATCCACTTCGACCTGGCGCCAGGCGGGCGCCACCACGATGTCCTTCCGCACGCCCGATGACGGTTTCCCGGCGGCCCTTGGGCTTGCTGGCGAACGTTTCGACATTGTTGATCAGCGTTGGATGTCCCCACAGTCCGCTTTCCAGCGGATACGGAGGCTGCGGAACGGGCTGACCTCGCTTCCCTTCAATCGAAGCCAGTAGGGCCGTCTCGCCGCACACGTCGGCTCCGATGCGGAGATCGATGCGGAAGGAAAACTGGCCGTCGAACATCTATTCGCCCAGCAGACCTTCCCGGTTGCTCCCTGGCGGTTCTCAAATCGGGCGATGGCCAGGGGCGAGTCGCCCCGAGCGTAAATGTAACCCTGCGGTGCTCCCGCGGCCGTCCGGCGATGGCCATCCCTCCGAGCACCTTGTGCGAATCACGCTCCAGCACGCTGCGGTTCATGAACGCGCCTGGATCGCCATCGTCCGCGTTGCAAACCACGTACTTGGTCGGCGATTTCTGGCGTGCCACCAACCCCCATTTCAGACGGGTCGGATATCTCCGCAACATCTGCCCTGAATCTTGTTTGTTCCGCCAAACCTCTCCGCCTGCGCCACGGTGCGCTAAAGGGCGCATGATGCCTTCCCAAACCCAGGGTCCGCTGCCCCAGTTCCGTCTTGGTGCGCACTGGCCTTATATAGATTAAAGAAAAATTAGGAATGATAAGTGCTTTCAAAAGTCGGCATGAATCGATTCAAGGATTCAGAACATCTTCGGCGAGTGGTCGGGGTCTTCCTGGTCGGAGTGACCATCTTTATCTGCTTCCGAGCCTGGTTTGTTCCCAAGAGCTTTGGCGAGTTCGGCCATTACCGGGGGGATTCGTTGGCGGAAGTCGCGGATCTTCCGATCAGGCATGCGGGGCATGAGACTTGCGAAGCGTGCCACAGTAACGTTCTCGATGTGAAAAAGACCGGCAAACACTCGGGCGTCAATTGCGAGGCTTGTCACGGTCCACTGGCGAGGCACGCTGAAGATCCCGCGGCTGTGAAGCCGGTCCTGCCGGACACGAGCGTACTCTGCGCCCGCTGCCACGAGTCGAATTCCGCGAAGCCGAAGTGGTTCCCCACCGTAGTCATCGCGGAACATTCCATGGGAATGCCCTGCAACACCTGCCACACATCGCACAATCCAAGAATCGGGGGAGAAAAGAAATGAATATGAATCGCCGCTT
>JBEKOZ010000111.1:0-10053 GCA_049521275.1 Bryobacteraceae bacterium
ATCGAAAACGCCAGCCAGCCGCGGGTCTTACTTTCGGCATAGCCGGAGAGCGCGATTGCCCGGCTGAGAGTGCCTGTCTTGGCGTGAATCTCGCTGGTCATGCGGTGTTTCAGCGTTCCGTCCTCGCCGCCGATCGGGAACAGCGAAATCCACGCATCCCGGTATTTCGAAGCGTAGAGATAGGTCAGAACTCTGACCATCAGGCGCGGCGTGACCATCACGTTGCGCGCCAGACCGCTGCCGTCCTCGACCCGCGCATCGCCGGCCGAAGCGCCGGCTTCCTTGAACAGCGCCGCCATCTCCTCGGCTCCCGATTCGCGCGTCCCCATGTAGTGCGCGGCGCGCCCCACTTCGCGCAGCATCAGTTCGGCGTGAAGATTCTGGCTGGTTTTATCGGTCACTTGCAGCAGCTCGACCAGCGGCGGGGAGACGCGCGTGGCCAGTTCCTCGGAGGGGACGGGATCGTAATCGTCATGCACGCTGCGATGGCGCGCCACCGCCTTTCCGCTGATCGCGACGCCGCGGCGCGCCAGTGCATCGTATAAAGCCTGGGCCGCGAACAGCGCGGGATCGTCCACCGGAAAATCTTCTCCAAAAGCAGAATGGCCGGCAGGGATGCTGCCCCACAGCAGCACCTGGCGCGAGTTCTGGACGCGGGAAATCCGGATGCGCGCTTCCCCGCCTTTCTCCACCGTCACGATGCGATTGTCGATCGCGTAGTATTCGATGGCGGGTGAGAGCGAGAGACGGGAGGCGTCGCCGGGCTCGGCGCCGGGCTCGATGGTCAAGCTGATGGTGTTGTCGTTGAGAGTCAGGGCGCTGACCGGCGCGCCGTATTCGCGCATGATGTCGTCCTGGGTCCAGCTGGGCGGATAAGGAGCCCAGGGATAAAGCCGGTCGTCGCCCACCACATCGCCGTCGATGCGGGTGAGCCCGGCGGCCACCGCTTTATCGGCCAGCGCTTCGAGGGCGCGCAGAGGCGGGCCGGAGCCGCTGTCCTTCGCATAAGGATAGACGCGCCCGGAAAGCGATGGATCGCCGCTGCCGATCAGCACGACGTCGCCCGAAGGCTCGCGCACCAGGCGCGTCGTGAAGCGGTAATCGGGGCCCAGCCGCAGCATCGCGAGCGCGGTGGTCAGCACCTTCATGTTGGAGGCGGGCATGAACAGAAAATCGTCGTTGTACTTGAACAGCGTTTTCTTGGCGTCGAGCGAAAACACCTCGACGCCGGCGAAGTATTTTCCAGGACCAGCTTTGAGCAGCCGGTCGAGCCGCTGCTCCAGAGTCTGGGCCGCGCCGAGTGCGGCGAAAACAAGAAAAAGCGCGCTTCGCATGCTCGTAATGAATGATAACAGGCCTTAAATGAGGCGAAAACATGCCTCGAAGAGGGCTTAAATGACCATAATTTCGATCATACGGCTACTCGTCGACGGTTCTCTTCCGGCTGAATGCGCCACATTGGACCTCCTGAAAGGAACCGGGGACGGCGCTATCGACGGCTGCGAGAATTCGTGGCAGATATTTCTGAAGGATGCGCCACTCAACGGAAGAAAGTGCGACAATTGCCAACCGTCGTCCGGCCAGTCTCTGTTCATGGCACAGGGTTTGATCTCCAGTAAGGAGCACGTCAAAGCAGTCGTCTTCGGCTGCCTGCAAGAGTTTGCCGTTCTTGAATCCATCCCAACCCTTATAGCTGGCGGTGAAAACGTCATGCGAGCCGAGGCTCAGCGTAGCCGGTGGTCAAGGTTTTCATCCAGCAACACCTTCACCGCGTGTGCTGCTGCCGCTGGGTGTGCGCAAAGTCGATCAGCCGCTTGATCTGGGTAATCGAAAGGGTGGGGAACCCCTCATGAATTTCAGCGATGCTGTCGCCGAGATCGTAGCTGTTCACGATGGGGTCCGGCATGATGCGCGTTCCGCGCACGACGGGACGCCCGGACACCTTGCCGGGGACTTGTTCGATAAGCTCGCAAGCCGCCCAGTCGACGTCCGAGACCGTGTCGAGCTTAGCCATATTCTCAGCCTCCCCTTCTATCGTAGCTTCTTACGACGGCGGAGGGATTTGGGCGGCGGTGTTGAAGCGGGCTTCGAGCCACACCAGCATCAACAACAGGAACACCATGACGGAGCCGACCAGCGGCAATCCCATCACCACCCAGATGCCCCATAACGAAGTGAAGTAGCCCAGCGCGCAGGGCGCCAGCATTCCTCCGGCGATGGCGAAGGAAAAGAGGCCGTTGTAAAAGCCGGGATGGTAGGAAGGGAAGCGATTGCCGATGCGCTCGACCACCAGGGGATAAATGGGGGCGAAGGACCCGCCTAACAACAGCACACCGGCGATGGCGCCGAAGCGGTTGTCGGTTTCGATCAACACGATGCAGCCGAACATGGCGCCGAGCACGCTCAGGATCAGCAGGCGGGCGTGCTTAACGCGCGGCATCATCCATTGCGCCACGATGCGGCCGATGATCAGCGCGAACCAATACAGGGCCAGCATGCCGAGGGACGTCGCCGGGCTGATGCCCAGCCGCTGGCTGAGGAACAGCGGCAGCCATCCGGCGACGGCCCATTCGTTTCCGAATTGAAAGAACAGCAGCAGGCTGAACAGCACGGCTCCGGGGCTGCGCAGCTCGGCCAGCACGGCGTGAGGCGAAGGCGCGTGCGCAAACGGCTGCGCGGTGAAGCGCGAGCGCACATAGAGCCATCCGAACAGCGCCGGGATAATGGCGATCCAGACTTGAATGGTGGGCGCGCTGTAAATATAGAACGTTCCGGAGACCAGCAGCGCGACAGTAAGGCATCCGAGGCCGAAGAGCATGCCGCCCAGGTTCACCGTGGCCACCGGATCGTGACGGTACATGGGCGAAATGGCGTAGAAAATCGCCGTATGCAGGATGCCGGCGGCACATCCGACGAGCGCCATGCCCGCCACTCGCCACCACGGCGAAAACGGGGGCGATACAAAGGCGAGATAGAGCAGCGCCGAGGAGGCGGCCGCGCAGGCGAAAGCCAACGTCCAGCCGAGGCCCTTTTTTTCGAGCAGGGGAGGGGAGATCCAGACCGAGGCCAGGATTCCGGCGATCAACCCTACGAAATAGTAGCCGACCGTTGCGTATTCGGAAGAGAGATGATGCTGCCAGGAAGGCAGGATCGCGCCCAGGAACGAAATGAGCAGTCCAGAGACGAAAAATCCGGCGAGGGCGCGGCGGGAGCCGGAGGAGGCGAGAGTGCCTTCTTCAGGGAGGCGGCCCGGGGGAGCTTCCTGCGATAGCACTTGGATAGTATAGCGATTCAGATCGCTCCCTGTGGTCGCGGCTCGGAAGGCTGGTCTGTCCGCATGCTGACGCATGGCGGTTCAGATGTGCGCGCAACAGGTCAGAGCGAACGCCCGCTAAAGCGAGGCTGCGGGCTGAAGCCCGGCCCCGCGGCCACGGAACCGCCATGCGTCAGCATGCGGACTGGGTCAGCTGCGCTCCGTTGTCGGATCGATCGTCTTGCGGATCTCCGTGATCTTCGTTGCCGGGAAACCGCTGATCTCGGCGTGACGCTTGATGATCTCTTCATCCTTGGCCAGGTAGATGCAGAATGTCTTATCCGCTGCCACGAAGGATTCGATCCACTGGATGTCCGGGCCGAGTTGCCGCAACGCGCCGTTCGACGTTTTCGCGGCTTCGCGAAGCTGCTCGCGCTCAAGCGATCCAACCTGCGGAATGTCTCGTTCAATCAGAAATCGTTTCATGCTGGAGAATTATAGTTGATCGTCGGTGGCTTCGCCCAGCTTGACTTTCACATCGATGCTGCGGCCGCCGCGGAACACCGTCAGATCGAGGACGTCGCCGGGATGTTTCTTCATGAGGGCGCGGGTGACGGCGTCGATCTCGGTGACCTGTTTGCCGTCGATGGCGGTGATGAAATCGCCGCCGATGCCGACCTCCTGATTGCCGATCAGGACCATGCGGCGCGCGCCGCGCAGGCCGGCCGCCTCCGCCGCGGAGCCAGGCGCGACTTCCTGGATCAGCAAACCTCCCGCGGTGGGAAGCTCCAGAGCCTGGGCGACATCGCCCACCACGTACACCGTCGAGACGCCGAGGCGCGCCTGCTTGCGGCCGGCCCGGAAATCGTCGAGCAGGGTCTTGGCGCGGTTGATGGGCAGCGCGAATCCGATGCCGACGCTGCCGCCGTTCGGCCCGTAAATCGCGGTGTTAATGCCGATGACGCTGCCTTGCGAATCGAGCAGAGGGCCGCCGCTGTTGCCGGAATTGATGGAAGCGTCGGTCTGAATCATGCCCTCCATTTTGCGATTATTCTCGGCCTCAATCGGGCGATTGACGGAGCTGACCACGCCCGTCGTCAAGGTTCCTTGCAGGCCGAACGGGTTGCCGATGGCGAGGACCTTCTGTCCCACTTGCAGATGGTCCGAATCGCCGAGATTGAGGTAGGTGAGCCTGCGCTTCGGCTCGATCTTAATCAGCGCCAGGTCGTTCATGCGGTCGCGCACCAGAACGGCCGCCTTGTACTTGGTCTGATCGGGCAAGGTGACTTCCACCTGCTGGCTGCCGCTGATGACGTGGTAATTGGTGAGAATCTGGCCCTCCGCATTGATGACGAATCCGGAGCCCAGATCCTTCACCGGCTGCGGTCCGTAGAAAAACGTCTGGCGGTAAACGGTGCTGGTGATATAGACCACGCTGGGGCTGGCCATCTTATAAATATCGATGCTGTTGACTTCGTCCTGGCCGAGGCCGGCCGATTGGGTGACCTCGGGGCCGGTCCAGAGCGGGCCGGAGGGCGCGCCGCGGCGGAGCAGGGAATTCGGCTTGGCGGTGAAGTAGATGAATCCGCCGACGATGGCGGCGGCCAGGATCAGGGTGCGGAATCTCATGGGTGCTGAAGGCTCCTTAGGGACGCATAAACGGTACGCGTCTGATCGAGCGTGTGTTCCTTGGTTTGAGACGTATCAATGACGTAGTCGGCGTATTTCACCTTCTCCTCCAGAGGCATCTGCCGGCGTAACCGGCTGAGCACCTCATCGCGCGTGAGATGGTCGCGGAGAACTGCGCGCTCGACTTGTTGCTGCTCGGAACAAGAGGCAACAATGAGCCGGTCGTACTCGCGAAAGCTCCCCGTCTCCACCAGTATCGCAGCTTCATAGACGCAGATGCCATGGGGTTCGCGCTGGGCGAAAGCTTCCGCCAGCAGCTTGCCGCGGACGCGGACAGCGGGATGGACGATGGCGTTCAGCTTGTGTAGAAGATCCGGATTGTTGAACACCAGCGCGGCCAGTTTGCGGCGGTCGATGGAGCTGTTTTCGTCGAGGATCGTTTCGCCGAATTCGGCCAGGATCGGGCGGTAGGCTTCGGCGTCTTTCGCCATCACCTGGTGGCCCAGCTCGTCGGCTTGGATCAGGAAGCAGCCCATTTCGGCGAGGGCCCGGCCGACGAAGGTTTTGCCGCTGGCGAGGCCGCCGGTGAGTCCTACGCGGAGCATGGGTTTGTGGTGCGGGCAAAGACGGCGGAGCCACGAGTGGCACCGCGGCACGCCTGGGGGCGCGCGCCACGAGCGCCGATCATTGATGATGCTCCGCCAGTGCGACTGTGTTCGCCATCAGCATGGCGATCGTCAGCGGGCCGACGCCTCCGGGCACTGGGGTATACGCGGTCGCGTGGTGCGCCACGTCGATGGGATGGAGATCGCCTACCAGCACCCATCCCTTGCGGTCGAACTCGGCTTCCTTGCCCAGACGGACGGCCTCCGCGCGATCGGTGACGCGGGAGGTGCCGACGTCGATCACGGTGGCTCCGGGGGGGATGAATTCGGCGGTCAGAAACGCGGGCTTTCCCATGGCGGCAACCAGAATGTCGGCGCGGCGGCACTCCTCCACCAGGTTCGACGTGGCGGAGTGGCAGATGGTCACGGTCGCGTTTTCCTGAAGCAGCATCAGCGCCATCGGCTTGCCGACAATATCGCTGCGGCCCAGCACCACGGCGCGGCGGCCATGCATCTTGATGTTGTAGAACTTCAACAGCTCGATGATGCCGGCGGGCGTGCAGGCGCGGGGGCCAGGACGTCCCGCGACCAGGTGGCCGACGTTCAGGGGATGAAACCCGTCGGCATCCTTTTCGGCGGCCACGGCTTCGAGCACGCGGCGCGAATCGACCTGCCTGGGCAGAGGCACCTGCACCAGAATGCCGTCGATCGAGGGATCGTCGTTCAAGCCCTCGATGATCGACAGCAGTTCCTCGGTCGAGACGGTGGCCGCGGGAGTGATTTTCCGGCTGTAAATGCCGAGGCTGGCGCAGGCCTTGATCTTATTTCGGACATAAATCTCAGAGGCGGGGTTGTCGCCGACCAGCACGACGGCCAAGCCGGGCGGGCGGCGGAGTTTTTGAACCCTGGGTTTGAGATCTTCGAAAATTTTGTCGCGAACAACTGCTCCGTCGAGGATTTGCGCCATCTACGACGAGTTTAGCAAGGGCTAGCGGTGAACCAGGTGAAATCTGAGCTCGAAGGTCGCGTAGGTGGCGACGGGCTCTCCATTCTTGGTTCCAGGTTTGAACGTCCACTTCGCGAGCGCGGCGATGGCGTTCGCATCCAGCTCCGGATCGAGAGACTCGACGATCTTAATGTCCCTCGCGTGGCCGTCGACCGCAATCACAGCGCTGAGCTTGACTGCCCCCTCGATCTTATTTTTCTCGGCTTTTTTCGAATAAAACGGCTCGACCTTGCGAATGATCGAAGGCTTTGTCACCCCATTCGGGTTCGGAGCCTTGTCGTCTTGCGCCGTCTTCATCAGGTTGAACCCGACTTCGACGGTGGTGTTAGCGGCGACAGGCTCTCCGTTCTTGGTTGCGGGTTTGAAGATCCAGCCGGCGACGGCGGCGATGGCGTTGATGTCCAGCTCCGGATCCAGAGACTTGACCACCTCGATGTCCTTCGCCCGGCCGTCGGGAGCGACGATTAGCTTGAGCTTGACTGTGCCTTCGATCCCGGCTTTCCTCGCCCGTTCCGAGTACTCCGGCGCGACTTTGCGAATGATCGAAGGCTTCGTGACGATATCTTCGGTCGACGCCTTGTCCTCTTGCGCGGCCAGCGGCAGCAATAGCGAACCTGCCAGAGCAATCGCCGGGATTCGCATGCAGCAATCTTAGCAAAAGAGCGGCAAATTACTCCAGATGAAACGAGATTTCGATGGTGGCCGCGACGGTGACCGCTTCTCCATCCTTCATCCCTGGTTGGAAGCGCCAGTTGGATACCGCGCTGATTGCGTTCGCGTCCAGGCCGGGGTCCAGCGACCTGACCACGTGGATGTTTTCGGCGGTGCCTCTCGCCGTGATTTCCACCTGTAGCTTTACGGTGCCTTGGATCCCCTCATCCTTGGCCTCCTGCGTATACTCAGGCTCCACTTTATAGGTGACCCGCGGCTGCGTGATGCCGTCGGCCATTTTGTAAACCTTGCCTTGCGCATGGACTCTTTGGCGCGTCACGGCGATGGGGAGAATCAGCGCGGCGGCCGCGAGCGCGATCGCGCAGCGGACCAGGATGCCGGCGCTCGCGCGGCGGCTGGACGGATCGAGAATGGAGCGCACGCGCGTTTCGAGCTCCGGCTTGCGGACCATGGGGATGGCAACAACGGGCGCAGCGAGGCCGCGAAGCTGCCGAGCGACATCCAGCAGACGGCTCGCATAATCGGACGCGGGCGCGCCGGCGGAGAGCACCAGGTCGTCGGCCGCATTTTCGGCCTCGCGGCGCAGCTGGAAATTCGCCAGCCACATCAGCGGATGGAACCAGAACACGGCGGTCAGCAGGCTCGCGAGCATTTGCCACAGCCAGTCGCGGCGCGCGATGTGCGCCTGTTCATGACGGATGACCAGGTCGCGTTCGGCGGCGGTCCAGGCGGAGGTGTATGCGGGAAGAATGACGACGGGCCGCAGAAATCCCCAGGTCATGGGAGTGGTGGCGCGGTCGCTATATAGGATGCCGTCGATGCTGCGCGCCGAGCGGGTGATGCGCGCGGCGGCCAACAGGCCGAGCATCAGACGGGCGAGGAAGATGCTCGCGCCGGCGGCCCAGATCAGGAGCAGCCACGGGAGTTTTGGCGCCGCTACCCGCGCACTTGCTGCGAGGACCGGGACGACGATTCGCGCGGCCGGCGGAATCGCGGTTTGCGGGATCGAGAGCGCGGCCGGGACCATCGCCACGGCCAGCACCGCGGCCAGCCAGACGGTGTGGCGCACGCCGGCCGAGGCGCGGCGCAGCGCGAGCGAGGCGATCCAGGCGGCGAATAAAATCAATGTTGCTTTGAGAGCGGAATCGAGTAGCAGGTTCATTTTTGCTCCTTCCGGGCACGGGCGATTAGTTCTTCAATCTTGTCGAGTTCTTCGGGCTTCAATTTTCCAGCGGACGATCCCAGCAGGCTGGCCACGGCTTCGCCGGCCGAATCGTCAAAAAAAGTTTGCAGCAGATGCTTTACCGCGTTGCGGCGCGCCTTCGCGCGGGGGACGCTGGGCGTGAAAACGTAGCGCGGGCCGTCCTCCTGATGCTTGACGTGACCTTTGTCCTCGAGCACCTTGATGAGCGCGCGGACGGCGGAATACCCGGGCGGATCGGGCAGAGCGGCCAGAATTTCGGCGGCGGTGGCGCGGCCACGCTCATAAAGGACGTCCATGATCTGGCGCTCGCGGCGGCTGAGTTTTTCCATGTCTATGCTAAATTTTTAGCATAGTGAGAAGGATATTGCAAGGCCTAAGTTGGGACACCGAGGCTGCCGCCTTGGGGAAACCGCTCCCTTGTCGGTCACGGCTCGGAAGAAGAAGATGGTTGCGCCTTTTCCGCAGCTAGCTCAGCTCCCCGACGCGAGGCCTCTTAAGTTCCAGCCGCAGATGGTGCTCGCTTCGAGCTTATTGCCGCCGGGACCCGGCCAGTGGGTTTCCAGGCTCAGCCATCCTTTATATCCGTCTTCGAGCAGCGCTTCGATCTGCTCTTTCCAGTCGATCGACCGGGTGCCGAGAGGGCCCCATTCGGGCTTGTGATCCACCATGTGGCAATCCTTGGCGTGCACGTGCGCGATGCGCGAAGGGTCCAGCACGCGGTAGCCGTCGGGGACCGGCTGCTCGCCCGCGACCAGCGCGTTGGCCGGGTCCCACACCACTTTGAGATTCGGATGATCGAGCGCGGCCAGCACGCGGGCCGTCTCGCGGCCGGTCGCGATGTTGCAGGCGTGTTCATTCTCTAGGCCGATGATCAGATTCTCCATCGCCGCCTTCTCGGCGAGCTTGCGGAGGGCCTTCACTACGGCTTCGAAACATTCGTCCGGCTTTACGGTACGCCAGTAGGAGAAGACGCGCACGATCGGCGCTCCCATGCGCCTGGCGATCGAAAAAGCGTGCTCGGTCAGGCGCGGCTGATCCTCATAAGTATGCTTCGACGCGAAGACGTCCTGCTGAAATCGGGTGTCGACGGTCGTGCCGGGGAGCGCGCATTTCAACAGCGGCGAGGCGATGGAGATCACCTCGAAGCCTTCGGCGTCGAGCAGGTCCTTGGCGCGCGCCAGTTCATCCGGCGAAAGGTCCATGATGTTTTTTCCGCCCACTACGCGCAGCTCCGCGCCGGTCATGCCGATCGGTTTCATAGCTTGCAAGGCGACGCTCAGGTCGGGGGAAAATTCATCCGTGATCGCGGCGATTCTGAATTTTGGAGTCATTTATGCGGTTTCGATACTGGCGGCTTTTTCCAAATGGCGGGCCTCGATTTCCGTCTGGCGGATCACATATTTCTGAATCTTGCCGGTGACGGTCATCGGGAAAGCATCCACGAAGCGGATGTGCTGCGGGATTTTGAAGTGCGCGATGCTACCTTTGCAAAAGTCGCGAATTTCGTCTTCCACGGCCGTTTCGCCCGCTTTCAGCTTAATCCACGCGGCCACCGTCTCGCCGAGCCGCTCATCGGGCAAGCCCACCACCTGCACGTCGGCGATCTTGGGATGGGTATAGAGAAACTCCTCCACTTCGCGCGGATAAATGTTTTCGCCGCCGCGGATAATCATGTCCTTCAAAC
>JBEKOZ010000112.1:0-9899 GCA_049521275.1 Bryobacteraceae bacterium
CGAGATCCGCACGCGGCTGACTGATCAGGTCGAACAATTCCTTTTCCTTAATTCGGTGAACGGAGAGGCCGCAGGACTCGGCGGCGTGGACCAGGATGTCGCGAAAGAATTCGCCTTCAGCGGTGTGAATGGCGGCGTGGGAGGCGAGGGTCGTTTCGAGGGTCGGCGAGGGACGGCCGGAGCCGATGAGAATCGCGCAGCAATGGACGCGATCGCCGCCGGCGCGTTTGATCGCCGCTTCGAGCGAAGCCGAAGCCAGGGCGATGGACGCTTTACGGCATTCGTCCAAGAAAGCGCGCCCGCGTTCGACACCGAGGTCGCGGGCGATGTGATACGGCTGGACCGGACCAGGCTGCGGCGCTTCGGCGATCCGGATGCGCTGCCGATCGAGGACGACAGGCCGGCTGAGCGAACCGGACACGGCGACCATCGCGGCCCAGCCGGAGTGGACGCGGAAGCCGAGAGCGATTTTGGGTGCGGGCGGCATCGATTCTATATAATGCCTCGATGAGGCTGTTTTCAAGCGTACTATTCGGCGCCGCCGCGCTGGCTGTTCTTGCGCCCCAGGGCGGCGCGCATTTCCGGCTGCTGGAGCCTGCTTCCTGGCTCGAAGAATCGCAGCTTGGCGATCCGCAGAAGATGGCTCCGTGCGGCGGCACTTCGGCCGATCCCGGCAAGCCCACCGGCGCGGTGACCAATGTCAAAGGCGGCGAGAAGCTGCATATCAAGCTGCGCGAGACGATTTTCCATCCGGGGTTTTATCGAGTCGCGCTGGCGGTGAACTCACGCGATGAGCTTCCCCCCGATCCGGAAGTGAAGACCGAGCCCACCGACAAGGGTCCCAGGTCGGTTTCGGCGTCGATTCATTACCCGCCGGTGCCTCCGGTCCTGGCCGACGGGCTTTTTCCGCATACCGCAAAGTTTGATAAGGAAGTCGAAGCCGACGTCGAGATCCCGAATATCAGCTGCTCCAAATGCACTCTTCAGATCGTCGAGTTCATGGCCGCGCACGGACTGAACAAGGACGGCGATTACAGCTACCATCATTGCGCTGCGCTGCAAATCAGCGCGAACCCGGACAAGCCGATCGATGCGCGCTATCCGGCGGAAAAGAAGTGAGCGCCAGCTAAAGCCAGGCTGCAGGCTGAAGCCCGGCCCCACGCGGCGCGAGTTTGATGGTATCCGAGCGGTGATCAATCAGGAGGACGCATGGGCGAATTGGTTCTGGTTACCGGCGGGTCCGGATTCATTGGCACTCATTGCGTCTTGCAGGTCCGGATTTATCGTCGAGAATAAGGCACTGGCAGCAACGCCGGGTTCCTACAATCGTCCTAGATCCCCGAGCAGACGCAGAGTGTCATCCGACGAATGAGACAGAGCTTCGAGAATACTCGGGTCGGTCGGACCGTGCCCCCCCATGTCCTTCCCGCCATTCGCAATGGCGACTAGATAGGTGACGTAGCTAATCCAAATGGCGGGCCGCTCCTTCTTGAATCGATTATTGGAGAGAAACGGCAGAAGTTCCTGAAGGGCCTTTGCGCGGGTGCCTGAGATGTCCCACTGAACGATGCCGAACATTAGAGCTGCCTTTGAGTCGAAGCCCCGAAAATCGGTTCCCGCAGGTTCCCAATGCCGCCATCGGTAAAAGAAGTCTTCGAGTACATCTCGCGCCGTCTGGGCGCGGCTTTGTGTCCCGGGTGGGTCTTGTACGAACGCCGCAACCGCGAGCAAAGCCTTTTCCAGCTCAGGCGGCGGCGAGAACTCGGTCGGAGCTTGATCGACCACGCTCCGCCCAGCCTCAAGCTTGGTGGCTTCCTCGTCAGAAATCGCGGGTGCGCCCGCAATCGTCTTTCCTTCTATGAGGAGATTATAGTCTTTGCGAAGCCTCCGCCGAGCACGTGTCTCCTGGGAGGCTGGCCCCTCTCCTTTGCAGACCGGCGACTTTAGTGTGCGCGCGATGAAACTCCGGTAGGCGGCGTAAACGGGCGCGCTCGAAACTCCGTGGTCGTCCAGGCGCCTGATGGAGCTCGCGACGCTCCCGCCGAAGTCGAACAGCTGAATCAGCGTCGACGACGCCCAGCCCCCGGTATCGATACGGGATAGCAGGCCGGAGAGCTGCCCGCCCACAACGTTGACGTCGCTTGCCTCGGCGAAGCCGAAGCTCTCGGCCACATCGATCCAGCCTTTCAGATCGAATGCGTTGTGTACGCGCGACGCCTCCTCAACAAGAAACGCGACCTGCTCTGCGCGAGTCCGGTAAAGCTCCTTTCCGTGCTTCGCGAGGTACCGGTGCAGCGGGAACGATGAGGAGATGATCGGTAAATCGCAGCTGGGGTCTGCCGCCACAGGCCGAGGGAGCTCCTGCAAAATCCGGAGTATCGCCTTCCGGTCGAGCGAATGGTCCCGCTCCAGGCTCTCCACGCTGATCTCGATGCCGCTCAGCCGGCTAGCTGATTCGAGCGCCAACCCGTAGTAGCCATGCTCGACGTCCGAGTTAGCCAACAGCTCGGGAAGCCAATTGGACGCAGAAATGGCCCGGTCCCTAATCCGCCCCTCCTCCTGGGCAACTTCCTTCGGGCCCAGGAAGGACCCCTTTTCCAGCAGTTTCCGAAACACGTACGCCTCGACCTCAACCGGTTCACTACGGGACGCTTCAAGAAGCCGGAGTCTGGGATCCGGAGGGGCCTTCGGTTTCGAGGAAGACTGCGCCATCGCGGCGAGAACCGAGAGGAGGAAGAAGGGTGTCAGAGATACGCCGAGGCGAGTCATGAGCTTTTATCTCCTTAAAATTAAAAACCACGAAGCATAATTGGGCGCAGGAAAGAGATACGTTGGAAAAAGGCGGAAAAGGCGGCAGTGGCGTCTAACTGCTCCCGACGGTCACGCCTCAATTATACCAAAAAAAGGAGTCAATCGGAGAGAATCGCCGCGGCGATGCCGATGGCTGGTTTGTTTTCGAAGAGCCAGACATTAGTGGCCTCCACAAGCGCGTTCAGGCCCAGTAGGTTTCGCCGTCCGCCAGGTTCTGCTTCAGGAATTCGGGGTTGATCTCCAGTCCCAGACCCGGCCCGGTGGGGATCTTCAGCAGTCCCTTGCGCAGATCGGGCGGGCTGCCCGCGGCCATACCCTCAATAAAGTGGTTGGGGCGGCCGAGCTGGCTTTCCGAACGGTAGAAATTTGGGATCGACCCGCCGAAATGGGCGTTGGCGTAAGTCAGCACCAGGGAACCGACGTTATGGAGCGCCACCGGGGTGCGGAACTGCGCGGCGTAATCCGCGATTTTTCGCGTTCCGGTGATGCCGCCGGCGAAGGCCAGATCGGGATGGACGAAGTCGACCGCCTGGTTGTCCAGAAACGGTTTGAATCCGCGAACCATTTCGAGCTTTTCCCCAGTCAGCAGCGGAACGCGCGTCGAGCGGCGTAGCGCCATCCACGCTTCAGAGAACGGCGGATTGAGCGCGTCCTCGATGAAGAGAGGATTCATCGGCTCGACGGCCTTGGCGACGGCGATGGCGCTGGGCGTGTCGAGTTCGTTGTGGCAATGGACGGCAATGTCGATGTCGTCGCCCACGGCTTCGCGGCAATTGGCAAAGCCGCGCGCCACGTTGCGGAGCTGCTGCGTCGTGAGCGTGGGCGCGAATCGGGCCACGGGCACGCCGAGCACTGGATCAATGTTGTTCTTGAACGCGGTGAAGCCTTCGGGCATTTCTTTAATGCGCTGCGCCCAGTCGCGGCAGGAAGATTTGTCCAGCATGTCCAGGTTGATGCCGTGCGAGTACATGGGGATGGCGTCGCGGAACGGTCCGCCCAGCAGCAGGGAGACGGGCGCGCCGATGAGTTTTCCCGCCAGGTCCCACAAGGCCATGTCGATGCCGCTGATGGTGGGAATGTGCGCCATATAGGTGTGCATCAGCGTGGTCATGTTATGAAAATGCACTTCGATCCGCAAGGGGTCCTTGCCGATCAGTAAGTCCTTCATCGTCTCGATGCGCGCCCGCGCCATCGGCCCCGTGGCTCCGGCTTCACCGTAACCGGTCAGGCCGCTATCGGTGTCGATGCGGATGAGACAGTTGCCCGCGATATTACGAAGCGCCATGGCGCGCACGTTGGTGATCTTGACCCGGTTCACATTCGGCGCGGCCATGGCCCGGTAACGGGCGAACAGGCCGGCGGCGGGTAGCGCGAGGGCGACGCGCAGCAAATCCCGGCGAGACATTCCCTTCATTTGGGCCACACCGTGAATTCAGCGTCGGTGGAAACGATGCGCGGCGATTTGGAGCCTGGCGCCGGATGGACTTCGACGCGGTCTAGGATGGCATCCTTCACCTGGTCCAGGGACAGGCCGTTCCGCCAGGTCGATGCAAAAGGTTTTTCCCAATCGATTTCGACGTTGCTCATGCGTAATCCGCGCGCCTGGCGAACGGTTAGCGCCGTCGCCGTGTGTTCGTACGGTGCGGCGGGATCGGAGGACACGAAAAGTTTTATGTTGTTCAACCTCACGCCCTCCAGCCAATTGTCGGGATGGCCGTTGATCACGGAGGCGCCGGTGCCGTGCGCGATCACATTCTGGATGGTCACGTTGCGAATCTTGCCGGCGGCCGGCTCATGGTCGCGCTTGGTTCCGTCCACTTCACTGCGGCGCTTGATGTTGAAATGGAGCGGATCGCCATCGCCCCACCAGAACCAGTCGAAGCGGCGCGTCTCGATGGTGATGTTCGAAAGCACGACGTCTTCGACAATGCCGCCGTCGAACACCATGAAGGCGATACCGCGGTTGGAATTGGTAATGACCACGTTGTCGATGTTGACGCGTCGGATCGCGTTCGCATTCCCGTCGCAAAACTTGATGGCGCTCGAGGAAGAAGACAGGCGGCAATTGGTCACGGTCACGTTTTCAACCGGCAGCGCGGGCCCCCAAATATCCGCCGAATAGAACACCAGCGCGTCGTCGCCGGTTTCAATGGTGGAGTTGGAAATACGCACATCCTGGCATCCGTCCGGGTCGATGCCGTCGGCCCACACACCGTCCTTCTGGCTGGAGTAAATGTAGACACCGTCGATCACCAGGCGCTTGCAGGCGTACGGATTAATGGTCCAACTGCGCGACCGCAGGAACTTCAATCCGGTGATGCGCACGTCGGTGCAGCGCAGCAGCAGCACCAGGCGCGGATAAGCTTTTTCCTCGCCGAAGCCATGCGGAAACGGCCGCATCAGCGGTTTTCCGGTCGCCTCCATTTGGCGCTGGTTGGGGAGGATGTAGTAATCGGTAAAGTTGTTGGGACGCCATTCGTAGCTCGATTGGCCGTCCAGCGTTCCGCGGCCTTCGAGCGCGATATCGTGCAGATCCTCGCCGTAGATGAGGGCGGATTTCATCGACTGCTCAAACTGAGAGCCGTCGAGCGAGGCGAATAAGGTCGCGCCGGCTTCGAGATAAAGACGCACTCCGGAGCGCAGGTGGAGTTGGCCGCTCGAGTATTCGCCGGGGCCAACGTAAACGGTTCCTCCACCGGCTTTGCCGCATGCGTCAATGGCCTGCTGCAAGGCCGGCCGGGCGTTATCCTTCTTAATTCCGGTCGCGCCGTAGTCTTTCACATTGAAGACGGGATTCGCGCAGAGAACGCTGAAAAAGGCTGCGAAGAGAATGGTGAAGCGTCGTGGCATTCCTTATAGAGAGTATCGCGTTTAGGTGTACCATACGGAATAGTTTGGAACCTTATGAGGATCGGGAGCTGGAACAGCTTGAAGCTACGGCATGTGCTTGCCGGCGCCTGGCTGTCCGCTGCTCATTGCCTCGCGCAGTCCCGTTCGAGCTCGACCAGCATCTTCGCGCCCGCATCGACGCCGGCTGACGCCATCCTGGGGCTGTCTGTTTTTGTTCTGACGGTGACGGGAATTATATTCGCCATCGTGTTCAGCTTGCTGCTCTACGCCGCGATTAAGTTCAGGAAGCGGGCGAACGACGATCGCCGCGAGCCGCTCCAGATTTATGGCAGCGACCAACTGGAATTGGCGTGGACGGTGATTCCGGGGTTGATCGTGATTGTGCTGTTCATGACGTCGGCGCGCGTGATCCACGCCGTCCAGGATGCGCGCCGGCCCCCGGGGGCGATCGAGGTGATCGTCACCGGTCACCAGTTCTGGTGGGAGTACAGCTATCCGCAATATGGCTTCGTGACCGCCAATGAGCTGCATGTTCCGGTGAGCGATCTTGCGCATCCGACGCCAACCTTCCTCGACCTGCGCTCCGCGGATACGGACCATAGTTTCTGGATTCCACGCCTGGCGGGCAAAACGGATCTGATCCCGAACCATCCGAACAACACGTGGATCGATCCGCATGAGATCGGGCTCTACCTGGGCCAGTGCGCGCAATATTGCGGAACGCAGCACGCGAAGATGCTGCTGCGCGCGTATGTCGATTCGCCCGCCGACTTCGACCGGTGGGTAAAGACGCAGCAGCAAACGGCGCAGGACAGTTCGGCCACTCCCGAAGCAGTGGAAGGCCGGCGCGTGTTCAACAGTACGGCGTGCGTCAATTGTCATGCGGTTCGAAACACGGTGGCGGCCGGACGCTTTGGACCGGATCTGACGCATTTGATGAGCCGCGAGACGATTGCTTCCGGAGTGGCGGCGAACAACGCGGAAAATCTGCGGCAATGGGTTCAAAATCCCGCGGCGATCAAACCGGGTTCGTTGATGCCCTCGATGAACCTGACGGACAAGGAACTGGATGAGGTCACGGCTTACTTGCTGACCTTGCGCTGAGCTAGAGGAGGATTATGGCGTCGGATGCGGTACCGATCACGGGCTCGATCGGGGAAGCCGGAAGCTCGTGGTCCGAGACACTCCATGAATGGGTGACCACGGTCGATCACAAAAAGCTGGGGCTGATGTACATCGGCTCCGCGCTGCTGTTTCTGGTGATCGGCGGAATCGAAGCCGCGATCATGCGGATCCAACTGGCGGTTCCGCACGGACGCTTTGTTTCGCCTGAGGTCTTCAACCGCATGTTCACCATGCACGGGACGACCATGATTTTCTTCGTGGCCATGACGGTCCTGTTCGGGTTCGGCATCTACCTGGTGCCTCTGATGATCGGGACTCGGGACATGGCGTTCCCGCGCCTGAACGCATGGGGTTTCTGGATGACGCTGTTCGGCGGCGTGCTGCTTTATTTCAGTTTTGTGGGAGGCGACGGATTATACGGGGCCGGGAGCGCGCCGGACGTCGGCTGGTGGGCTTACGCGCCGCTCACTTCGCCCGCGTTCTCCAAAGGACACAGCACCGACTACTGGACGATCGCGCTGCTCATATCGGGTTTCGGGTCGGTGGCCACGGGGGTGAACCTGGTGACCACCATCATCACCATGCGCTGTCCTGGAATGACGCCCGGAAAGATGCCGCTGCTGGCCTGGATGTACCTAGTGATGTCCGGGATGCTGTTGTTCACCATCACGCCGTTGACGGCGGCGCAGCTTATGTTGATGGTCGACCGGTACCTGGGGGGGCATTTCTTCGATACTCAGGCGGGCGGTTCCGCGGTGATCTGGATGCACTTTTTCTGGATTTTCGGCCATCCGGAGGTGTACGTGCTGATCATTCCGGCCTTCGCTTTCATTTCTGAAATCGTGCCCGTATTCTCGCGCAAGCCAATTTTCGGGTACCCGATCATGGTCGCGGCGACGGTGGCCATCGGATTTGTGAGCATGAGTGTCTGGGCTCATCACATGTTCACGGTTGGAATGGCCTCCTACTCGAACGCGTTCTTTGTGCTGACGACGATGACCGTAGGAATACCCACCGGCATCAAGATTTTCAACTGGCTGGGGACCATGTGGGGCGGGAAAATCCATTATGCCGTGCCCATGATGTTCGCGCTTGGGTTTCTGTTCCAGTTCCTCATCGCCGGACTGACAGGAATCATGCTGAGCGCGGCGCCGTTCAACTGGCAGCTCTCAGGCTCCTATTTTGTGGTGGCGCATTTTCATTACGTGATTGTCGGCGGAATTCTTTTTTCTCTGTTCGCGGCCTTTTATTACTGGTATCCGAAGATGACGGGACGAATGCTCAATGAAACTCTGGGCAAGTGGCACTTTTGGCTTTTCGCGATCGGTTTCCATGTCACGTTCGACCTGATGCATATTCCCGGAGTTCTGGGAATGCCGCGGCGGATTTATACCTACGAGCCGGGACGCGGGTGGGAACAGTGGAATCTGTTGGTGAGCATCGGGGCGATGATTCAGACGATATCCATACTATGTTTCGTCGTTAATCTGATCTGGTCCTACTTCCGGGGGCGGCCGGCGGGAAACGATCCGTGGGATGCGTGGACGCTCGAATGGGCGGTCTCTTCGCCGCCACCGGTGTACAACTTTGCGGTGATCCCGGAGGTCAGGAGCCGGCGTCCGCTTTGGGACCTGAAGCATCCGGAAGATCCGGACTGGAAGTACGAATGACTGCCGCGCCCAGTACGCCCCAGTCAACATGGACTCTTCCGTCGCGCGGACGCGTCGGGATGTTCTGCCTGATCACGGCGGAGGCGGCGAGCTTTACCATTTTCGTCGTCGCCTACATCGTCTAGATAGGGAAGAGCGTCAGCGGGCCGACGCCGCGGCAGGTTCTCGATATTCCTATCTTCAACACCATCTGCCTGCTGTGGAGCAGCCTGACCATTCACTTCGCCGAACGAGCCCTGGAGCGCGGCCGGATCGCCGCGTTCAAGTCCCTGTGGTTTTTCACCCTCGTTCTCGGGGCCATCTTTCTGATCGGTACCGGACGCGAGTGGGATCGCCTGATCGCCGCGGGCCTGACTATTTCGACAAATCTTTTCGGTACGACGTACTATTCTCTGGTTGGTCTGCACGCTTTTCACGTGGCGGTAGGGCTGCTCGGGCTGGGACTGGTGATGGCGCTGGCTCTTCTGTCCAAACTGAGGCAGGAGCACGCCAGCCGAGTGGGGGTGTTCTCGCTGTACTGGCATTTTGTCGACGCGGTCTGGGTGGTTGTCTTTACGGTTGTCTACATTATTGGACGGTGAACATGGAACAGGATGTGAAACCGCAAGTGGTCGAACTTCCGGCGCCGACGGCGTGGCCGATTGTTCTGGCTTTCGGCGCGACGCTGCTGTTTGCCGGGCTGCTCACCAGCGCCGATTTGAGCGTGGTGGGCGCCGTGCTGGTGGTGGTGGCTTCGATTGGCTGGTTCCGCGACGTGCTCCCGCACGAACGGCATGAGATGGTTCCGGTAGAAGGCGAAGCCGCGTCGATCGTCACCGAGCGGCCGGATGTGATACGGGCCGCTCCGGAGACGATCCGGCTGCGGATTCCTGTCGAAATCTATCCGGTGACGGCGGGGATCAAGGGTGGATTGGCAGGAAGTGTCGCGATGGCCGTGCTTGCCGGCGCCTACGGAGTTCTGGTGCACGGCAGTGTCTGGTATCCCATCAACCTGCTGGCGTCCGTGGTTTACGCCGATTCGCTCCAGCTTCCGATGGACTATCTCACGTCCTTTCACCTGTGGCTCTTCCTGGTGGCTTCGCTCCTGCATCTGGTGACGTCGATCCTGGTCGGCCTGCTGTATGGGGTTATGCTGCCGATGTTTCCGAGGCGTCCCATTTTGCTGGGTGGGTTAATCGCTCCTATTATGTGGTCGGGGCTGCTTTACGCGACTCTCGGCATGATCAATCCATTGCTGGACCAGCGGATTGACTGGAAGTGGTTCGTCGCCTCGCAGATGGGCTTCGGCGTTGTGGCCGGGCTCATCGTCGTGAGACAGGCGCTGGTTCGCACGCGGCAGTTTCTGCCGTTCGCCGTCCGCGCGGGGATCGACGCTCCAGGCATGAGGGAAGAAAAGCCATGAAGCTCAGGCTAGCCTCGATCTGCGTCGCGGTTCTCGCCTCA
>JBEKOZ010000113.1:0-9880 GCA_049521275.1 Bryobacteraceae bacterium
GCCATCACCGCGAACGCTGTAGCCGCATCGCTCATGAATTTGCCGGCGTCGGACGCGGGATCGCGCTCTTTATTCAACGAGGTCGCCGTCCAAACTCCGGAGCTCTTATCCTGATTTTGCGAAAGCCACGTCAATCCGCGCTTTAATGGAGCGCTCGTGCGCGGCACGCCCGCTTGCTCGAGAACGAAGGAAACCAGGCCCGTTCCGTAACCGTCGCTCGTGGACGGAAAGGCCGTCGAATCTCTCCGCTTCCATGTCCCCAGCACCAGCGACGATGCATTCCAACCACCATCCGCCTGCTGTTTGCCGAGCAGTTCATCGACAATCGCCTTCTGCTGCTCCGGCCGCAGCAGCGTTGGTATTTTCGTCGACGCCCACAACAACACCACGCGATTCAACAGCGATTGCCCAGCCTGCTCGCGCTGCAGATATTCGCTCAACAGCTTGACGTTTTCCTGAACCGACGCCTGGTATTCCTTCGGAGCGCTTCCCACGGCGAGCGCGGCCAGCGTCGCGCCCCAATACTGCGAATCGTCCGCCTCCCAAGGCTCGTTGTGAAAATTCAGCCAGGTGAATGCGCCTTTTTGCTCGCCGGTTTTCAGTTGCAGGCTCCACATATTCTGAAGCGCGAGCCTGGTGTCGTCATTCAGCTTGGAATCATAACTCACCAGAATCAGCGCGTTCAAAACCGCCTCGGTGCCGCGGGATTCGGCGGTCTTGGGCGCGCCGCGTTCTTCGTCGCTATAAAAAGGAAGGGCCTCGGACCATATCCGGACTCGCTTGGTGACGTTCGCGAGGAGCTGACGTTCGCCGCTCGAAGGAGCTTTTTCCTCGAGCGCCGCGCGCAAAGCAGGCCGGCCCAGCGCGTACGGCAGCGCCGTGTGGCAGGAGATGCAGAACGTATCGTGATCCCGCTGGGAGGACTTCCAACCCATCCACCAATCGGCGCGCTGATCGAGATACCCGGCGGCGTTCTTGGGACTCCAGGAACTGGCCTCGTCACTTGCCTCCCAACCCGCCTCCGAACCAGCGATGGCCAGCGGAATCGCAAGCATTGCTAGAGCAATCGTCTTCCTCATCACGCCATTGTAGCCGCAAAACACTTCATTCACCAGATCGAACTATTGTGTTTCGATGTCAGCCTTCCGCTTCCCAATCCTCCAGGAATTAGCCGGCGCACAATACCACTTAGGAAGCAGTTCCGCGAGGCCGTTCAGCCATTGCTAAGAAAACAGCACTCTCTGCGTCGCCTCTTGACCGAACTATGCCTGCTGGCTGGCGGATTTGCGGCGTCGCCGCGAGGCGAATACAAGAACTCCGAGGCCCAGGACCATCGGCGTCCAGTAGGCCGGCTCCGGAGTCTGCACGAGCGAGACGCCGTCAAGGACGGCCACAGGCGGCAGATTGGCTGGCCCGCCCACGGCAAGGAAGGAGAGAACCTCACTCGCGCCCGTCGCTGTGAAAATCATATTGGCCTGCTGCCAGCCGGTAAACGACTCGCTTGCATTATCGATCACCGCGGTAGACTCTGTTTCGCTGCCCAGAGAAACCTGCCAGCTTTCCGTCGTATCACCTGTCCGGGTTGTGAACTGCGCGCCACCCCAGTAGAAGCTCAAATCATAAGTTTTGCCTGCGACGAGGCCACTGACGACCTGGGTGACCGCCCCATGGTAAGCCGGATCCGCGTCGACCGCAAGGAAATTTCCACCGTTCGGGCTCAGAGGAAACGTTGAACTGTTGCCAGGGCCATAAAGCCACACGAAAGCGTTATAGCCATCGGTATCGACTGCGCCGACACCGGCGGTCGTCGCCTGTCCGGGAAAATAGAGGAAATTATAAAAAACCGGGTCGTAGTTACTCGACCATCCGGTAACATTGTTTGTTGAAATCTGGCCGGAAGAGGTCAGCGTCGTCGATTCGAAGCCGCCGTTGATGACCAGGTTGATATTGGCCTTCGCGGTGCCGCCGAGCCCCAGAAATGCCAGAGCTGACAGCGCAGACTTGATAACGGAAATCCGAAGATAGCCGTTTATGTGAAGATCGAGCAGCAATGTGTTGTCCCCTCGTACGACCTAAAGCTACTTAAGACTATAGCCAACTTTCGGGATATTCGCAAGCGTAATCGCAACTAAGGAAAAGACCTTAGGCTTACCTCGTCCGTCAGTTCCACTCCGGTAGAGCCACAACCAGCGCCTAGCTGGACGCCGACGCAGTATGCAATCGGCAATTGCAGGGCTCATGCCGCTTATTACCTTGGAACGCTTCTAGAAAAGCTTAGGTTTCTGGGCGATCCACCCTGGACAGAGACGTCTGGCGGAAGATTTTCCACTTCGCGCGATGCTTTATTTTGAAAGGCGCAGGACCTGCGACGAAATCCGCAGGAAGGCCTCGGAGAGATATGTCGAATCGGGAGCGTAGATGAACGTTCCCTGCGGCTGGCCGGAATAATTGACGCAGGCGGCTCCGTAAGCATCCTTTTCCAGGGAATTCGCACACGGGTAATAGTATGCGCCTGCGTAGGTCCCGGTCAGCGGTCCTGTGGTATTGAATTCGTCTCCGTTCGGGTCGTTAGCCATGCGCTGTAGCAGGACCGGATCCGGCGGACCGGTGGTGGAGTTGCCTCCGAGGCCGATGGCGAACACCGTCGCCGGAATGGTGGTGTTGCCGCGGAAGTTGTAAGCCGAATTGTCGGTGGCGTTCAGCACTCCGAGGTGGTAGTTTTTCCAATTCGCCGAATTTACGCCGGACTGCGTGAGATGCCCTTTGGCGTCTGTGGTCACTGACTCGTAGGTATAGCCCGTGGGATTCAGGGAATTGCCGAAGACGTCCGTCGACGGGAACCATCCGATGTCCAAGGGGACCTTGACATCGTTGTCGGAGGCGCAGCCATTTGCGCCGGTATAGGTAAAGGCTCCAAAGGGATCGCCGGAGCTGCCGGTTGAGGTCGTGAAGTACTTCAGCGTCGCCCAGAACCCTAATGTCGCGTCCGCGGGGTCGTCGGAGGAGACAGTGCCGATCATCCCCGCCGGAATATTCGAATAATAGGAATTGCTCGAAAGGAAGCCGTTCGAGGTCGAAGTCATGCTGGTCAGCGGCGACCAGCTCGGAACCTCGGCCGCGGTCTTGAATCCGGAGCCCGAAGGTCCGGTGTATTTCTTATTGTTCAAATCCAGGCAATTGCTGGTGGTGTTCAGGCCCGGCAGCAGGTTCGGCGTGTCCCAGAAATTCATGGTGACGGAGTTCGGCAAGCCGTCCGTTTCGAGCATCAGCACGTTCAACGCGCCCGGCAGGTTCGTCTGGTAGAGCAGTTGATAGCCCAGCGACATTCCCTCCGCGGTGTTGGTGCCGCCGTAGCAGCCGATAGCATCGAGCAGTCCGGTGCCGCTTCCCGACGAATTGGAATACCCCAGGATGGATTGAAAATCCTGCACCGGGGCGGATTGCACCATGGCGTTGTCGCTGAAGGAAACCAGGCCGATGTAATCGCTGTTCTCCGCGAACTGGCCGGTAAACATCTTGGCGGCCTGAATCATTTGGTAGCACGGCAGCGTGGTGGAGGTCTTGGTGCAGGGCTGCGCATAAGAGCTGCCGTTCCAGCACATCGAACCGGAGCGGTCGAGCACCAGCATCGCCACCACGGTGCGGCGCGACGCATTGCCGCTCGCGCCGACGGTCGTCGAAGTGAATCCCAGGAACCTCATAAAGAGCGTATCCACCTGGGTGGTGGCGGTGACGGTCACGTTGCGCACCTGCGCCTGGCTGCCGGTGCCGGAGTATACGTTCACGTTGCCGGTCCCCATCACGGTGTTATAAGTGCCGAAATATCCGGCCGGAAAATTGGCATTGAACCAGGTCACCGCGTTATTTTGCGCGGAGGTTGTCTGGGACGAGAGAGTGCTGCCGATGCTGAGCGCGCGCGCCGACGCAAGCGACGCGCCATCGACCGCGGCTTGCAGTTTCGCCTTGACGGCGTACAGAAACCCGACGTCGATCGCCAGCCCCATCATGGGAACGATGAATATCAAGGAGCAGACGCCGATGATGAGCGTAACGCCTTTTTCTTTCGGATTCTTTATTGAATTTCTCATATGAGGTTCCTAAAAACGTGCGGAGTCTCTAAAAAAACGTGCGTGCGGCGATTCCGCCGCCTGGAATCGAGGAAAAATCCAAGGTGGGCGACGAGAAGAACGTCTCCGCCACGTAGGCCACCTGGGTGTCGGCAAGGGTGATGTAAGTGCCGGCGTTGGCAGCCACGGCATGGGAATCGGTCAGGTAGTTCTGGACATATCCCTCGTTGTTGATGGTGGCGCCGGTGGGGGTTCCGATGGCGCTTGCGAGCGCGTTTCCATTGATGGTGAGGGCGCTGTTTCCAAAATCGACGCGCTGAATATACACGTACTTTCCCTCGTTGGTGCAGGTGGTCCCGGAAGAAAGCGCGGAGCACGCCGAAGTGCCGACGTACATCACTTCGGAGAGAATGACCCAGCCGTTCCCGCCATTGCCCGATGAGTCGTTCGCCGGGTTGTTGCCGGTGAAACTCGATCCGATCTGAAGGGAGTAGCCGGTGGCGAGGGTGACAGCGACTTCCTCGGCCGAGTAAGTGGTGAAATCCACGCCCTGCATATACAGATTGCCGATGTCGCGGCAGATCTGGTTGCACTGAATGAAGCGGATCAGATTCATGCCGTTCACGAAAACCCAGATGAACGACGGCACCAGAAAAGCGGCAATCAGCGCGAACTCAATGATTTCGCTCCCTTTCTGACGGCGGGTACGCGACCGGGAAACCGGGGTCACCGGGTCACCGAATTGTCGCCCGCCGGATAGCCGCCCAGAACGTCTGAAGAGTATACGTTGATGGTGGTCGGCGAGGTGGAGCGATAGGGACTGGCCGAGGAGTTCAACATCGCGCCTCCGCCGGCTCCACTCAAGGGGACCATCCAGTTCAGCGGATAGGCCAAAACCGAAACGACCACGATGTTGCCGGGGTCGTTGCCATTGGGCGCGGCAATCGCGGTGGTGGGAGTCGCCTGCGCATAGTAATTCACATTGATCAGCCCGCCGGCCACGGTCAGCAAGCCCATGGAATTGCTGACGACGTCATTCTCAATGCAGTTATCCTGGGTGCCGTTGCAGGTCCAGGTCGCGCCGGTGGGCGGAGCCGTCTGGAAGGTGATCGCGTAGCGGCAGCCTTCGCGCACCGCGTTTTGAATCGTGCTCCAACTGAAAAGCACGAACGACACGTCGAAAAATGCAGTGATCAACGCGAAGAACGGCAGCATCACGAAGGCGAGTTCAACAAACTGATTTCCGCCCGACAGGACTTTCCTTCGTCCGGATACTTTCGCCCTTGCCAACACTACTTTGCGCTCTTGCTGGAATTTGCTCCTCTCTTGGGTATGGACAGTCCGCTGTGAATGGATATAGGAATAGGAATTTAACATTTAAGAACTGAATCTGCCTTGGTCAAGGCTGAGGGCTTCGCCGTAGACTAGCCGCGCCGCAGGAAAGCCTGCCCGGCGCACCAGCCTCGGGCTTATACCTGCGTCTACCTGAACTTATCGGAAGGCGCGGGCGAAAACTTTAGGGGAAATTTCTTATGCTGCCGCAAGGGGACTGCTTTAACCACACGTTTGGCGGCATCGCGGGCGGCGGTGTCGGAGCCGAACGCGAGCCTTTCGAACTCCGCGGTCAGACCTCCGGGCTATCGTCCGCCGCGGGCGTATCATCAGTAGAGCGCGTCAGCCGCCGATCCCGTGCGCGGGATCGCTATCGTGCAAAATGGTTGCCGGCGCGGCGGAGACGAGTGGCGATCAACAACAGGAGTCCGGCGCCACCGAGCACGAAGGTGCCTGGTTCGGGCGCGGACGTGCCGGTGATGGAAAACGACTCCGAGGGAACGTCGCCGACGTCGACAAAAATGCCAGATTCTGCCGAGGAGGGGCCGCCATTCTCGTCCCAGCCGGGAGTCTCAGAGGAGTCTGAGTCGGTCGCACCAAAAAGCGTCAACCAGTATGTGCCTGCGCCCAGAGCCAGATTGAGCGAGAAGCTGGAACTGTATACGTCGTCAGTTCCGGAGCCGCAGGTGACGCTGGCGGTGCAGAACAAAGTGGGGGTGACCGTGACGGAGGAGCCTGAGCCAAGGCTACTATCGAAGGCTGACGTGCCGATGTCCCAATCTACCGTCTGCGGAGTATATCCGGTGCCTAACCACTCGCCAAACGTCACTCCGGTTATCGTCGCGGAAGAGGTAAGAGTAAACGAGTCGGTCGTCTCGAAGTAAAAGATGGCGATGCCACTCGAGATGGGCTCAGATCCAGTATTGCCGTTTATCGGGCCGTTAGTGTAGAGCACGGTTCCTCCCGAAGCGGGAACGGTCATGAGCGCGGCAGCCAGCAGGAACGCCAGGAAACACAAGCGAGCTTTCATCGGATCCTCCGTTGAGCCGAAAAAATACGTCGCACGAGCATAGCACAGAAAAGGCCAGCGGCCATTGGAAACTTGGCGCACTGCGTATCGCCGGCCAGCGGTCCGCCGGGGTGGTTAACGAAATTCCTATCGCTGTGACAGCCGCCGCAAACGGCCCTGGTGGGTTCCGTCAGGACAGGAATGCCTTGGCTTGGAAGCCCACGAGCACCGCTGCGACGTCGAGGAAAGCGTGATGGCATAATAGGGCGTGGATACCATACCGTCTAGCCGCCGGAACGCAGGCTGTTTCTTACGGGTTCTGGCTTTTTCTACAGCACTGAGCGTCGTCGCCGAAACGCCGCATCCTGACTTTAGCGGCGCCTGGAGTTCCGCTACCGCCATTCCACTCGAGCGCCCGGAAAAGCTGAAGGACCAACCGTTCTACACCAAGGAAGAAGCGGCCGAAGTGCAAAAAAAGGGGCGCGGCGCGGATGCCAATCCGATGCAGCCTTTGGAGACTGGTTCGCTGATGCTGCCCAGCCTCCGGACCTCCATCATCACCGATCCTCCCAATGGCTTGCTTCCCGGCCTCACCCCCGCAGCGGCCGCCGCCAGGAAGCAACGGGTGGAACGCCTTCACAATCCGTCCGAGGCCAAAGATATGGGGCTCCAGGATCGATGCCTGGTGTTCCCAACTTCCATCGCGCCCATGATTCCCTACCGCTACAACAGCAACTACCAGATCGTCCAGACAGGGGATGCGGTCGTGGTGGAGGCGGAAATGATCCACGATGCGAGAATCATTCGCCTCGATCGGAGCTCGCATCTGCCATCGAATATCAGGCAATGGCTAGGCGATTCGGTGGGGCACTGGGAAGGCGCTACGCTGGTGGTCGAGACCACCAACTTCAATGATGCCGGCGGCTTCTACGGGGACGCCGGGGGAATGTATGGCTGGGACCGCAACATGCACGTTGTGGAACGCTTCAGTTTGCTCGACGCCAATACCATTCTCTACCGCTTTGAAGTGGAGGACCCTACTACTTACACGCAGCCCTGGAAGGGCGAACTAACCATGAACCGGGTGTCGAACCCGCCCTTTGAGTACGCCTGCGCCGAGGGCAACCAGGATTTACCCAATATCCTGAAACTTTCAGCGTCGCAGCCCAAGTAAAAAGGCTCGGCTGACATCCGCCTCAGTGTTCGAGCGGCGCTTGCAGGTCGCTGAAATGCACATCGCCTCCGGCGCGTCGGCGATGAACTCAGGAACTCGGCGAGAGCGATTTGAGGAATTGCCCGGAAGAACTCAGCGGCGCATAGTCCTTAGTTATAAGTTCATAGCAGAATCCGCGATGTGGGGCGGACCCCCTGGTCCGCGGCCGACGCCCGCGTCGGCCTCCGTTTTCAGCGCGTTGGTTGAGCCGGACCCGGGGGTCCGGCGCGGACGAAGGGCGTCCGCCCCACCGCGATCTCTGTTGCCGATTTCTAACCCAGGAACTGGTGGCCTGCGCCTGTGCGGCCGCGGACGAGGCGTCGAGACGAGTCTCGACGCGGCACGCAAGAGTGCGTGCGCCACATCGTGCTACGGGGCTTTTTACCGCGCGCGGCGTTCCTCGGAAATTTTTCGAATATGCTCGCGTAGTTCGGGTTCCCTCGCCAGCAGGCGGTCGAAAAGGTCGCGCGACAGCGACAAACAAACGCAAGGCGTCAGCGTGCGAACAGTGGCGTTGCGGGGCTGATCGCTCAGCAGCGCCATCTCACCGAAGTAATCGCCGTCCTGAAGATTCGCCACCCGCACGCTGTTCCCGTTTTCAAACCGCGTTACCTCAACCGTGCCGCGCGCCAGAATGTAAAAACGATCTCCGGGGTCGCCCTGCTGCACGATCGCGCGATCTTCCTTAAAGGCCTCCGTGCCAAACCAGCGCGCCACTTCGGCGAGTGTTTCGGTGCTGACGCCCTTCATGAGAGGCAGTTCAGCGAGCCATCTCGCGTCCACCCTGGCTCTTTCCTCGGCGGCGTCAACCTGCACTCCGGACTGCTTCCGCCACAAATCCGCGTAACGTCCGCCCGCGCCCAGCAGTTCGGCATGGGAGCCCTCCTCCATCAGCCGTCCGCGGTCGAACAGAAATACTCGATCCAAGCCCACCACCGAACTGAGGCGGTGCGTGACGGAGATCATGGTGCGGCCGCGCGCGATCCGCGCCAGCGTCGAATTGATGGCCTGTTCGCTGGCCGCGTCCAGCGCGGAAGTGGCTTCGTCGAGCACCAGAATCGCCGGATTCTTCAGAACCGCCCTCGCGATTGCCATCCGCTGGCGCTGGCCGCTCGAAAACCGGCTGCCGCGTTCGCCGGCGATGGTCTGATAGCCCTCCGGCAAGGAAACGATAAAGTCGTGAATCTCGGCTGCCTTCGCCGCGGCCACAATTTCCTCGTCCGCCGCATCGGGGCGCGCGAGCGAAATGTTGGCTCGGATTGTCGTATTGAACAGGAAACTCTCCTGAAACACTACCGCTGTCTGCGCGCGAAGCGATGCCTGCGACACGTGCCGCATATCCAGGCCGTCAAACAACACCACGCCGCTATCCGGATCGTAGAAGCGCTGCAGCAGACTGAGCACGGTGCTCTTGCCCGATCCGCTGGGCCCCACGAACGCCACGGATTCGCCCCGGTCGATGCGCAGACTCACGTGGGTCAAGTTGGGTAGCTCGGGGTTGTAGCCGAAAGTTACATCGCGCAGTTGGAGCGCCTTCGAGAAGGGAGCCAGCGCGGTTGCTCCGGGCGCGTCCGGCACCTTCTCCGGTTCGTTCAGCAGCTCTTCAATCCGGATCATGCCGCCGCTCGTCTGGATCAGATTCGGCGTGTACTGCGCCAGATACATAAATGAGTGGCTCAGCGATACGAAGAGTGCCTGAAAGGCCGCGAACGTTCCGATGGAGATCGTGCCCCGAAAGGCCAGGTAGCCGGAAATCGCCATCACCACCACTTGCAGGATGAGTGTGCCGAAGCTGGCGGAGCGTTCCATCAGCGACGTCAGGAACCCCAGCCGGAGACTCGCTCCGAACAACAGGGTGTTGCGCTGGTGGAACTGCGTCACCGTGGGTTCCTGCAAGTTGAACGCGCGCACCAACGCCGGCGCCATCAGCGTCTCCTGTAGCGACGACATGATCTGGCTTTCCTGCGCCTGCTTCGCCACGCTTGCTCCGGTCGCCTTTTTCGTCAGCAGTCGCGGACCCAGGACGCACAGCGGGCAGAGCAGGATGCCGAGGGTTGCCAGGCGCCATTCGAGTGAGAGGACCAGCGCCGCCGAAAGAATCAGGTCCAGCACCGGCTGCAATCCCCAGGCGACGCCCGCCTGAAGCCCCTTCTCCACCGCGCCGACGTCGTTCGAAAAACGGGACATCACGTCGCCCATTTGGGTGCGCGCGTAAAACTCGAGCGAAAGGCGCTGCAAGTGTTCGAACATGCGCTGGCG
>JBEKOZ010000114.1:0-9856 GCA_049521275.1 Bryobacteraceae bacterium
ACGTTCATGAACTCCGGATTCTCGGCCAGCGGCGAACGTCCCTTGCCCGTGAACTTCACGTCGTACGGCAGCTTCACGGGCAGATCTTTTTCAGGCACCGGAACCACGCCGCACTTGGGACAGTGAATCACCGGGATCGGAGTGCCCCAATAGCGCTGGCGCGAAATGCCCCAATCCTTGATGCGGAACGTGACCGCGGCCTTGCCGAAGCCTTCGCGCTCCGCCCGCGCATTCATCTCGACTCGCGCGTCCGCGCTGCCCAGGCCGGAATATTCGCCGGAATTTTCAACGATGCCGTCGTCGCAGAAGGGAAGGCTTCGCTCGCCCGAAACCGGCCGGATCACCGGAACAATCGGCAAACCAAAGGTCGAGCAGAATTCGAAATCGCGCTCGTCATGCGCGGGAACGGCCATGATCGCTCCGGTGCCGTAGTCCATCAATACGAAATTGCCGATCCACACCGCCACTCGCGCGCCGCTGTACGGATTGATCGCGTACGCACCCGTGGGCGCGCCGTCTTTCACCACATCGCCAGGACCCTTATTCGCCCGCGCGTCGATCATTTCCTTCGCCCGCGCGCGCCCCGCTTCGTCGAGCAGTTTCTGCGCCAGCGGATGCTCCGGCGCCAGGATCACGCACGTCGCGCCGTAAATGGTATCGACGCGCGTCGTGAACACACGGATTTTTTCTGCCGACCCCTCCAGCGCAAAATCGATCTCCGACCCTACCGATTTGCCGATCCAATTCCTCTGCATCGACAACACGCGATCCGGCCACCTGCCCTCCAGCTTCTCGTCGATGTCGCGCAATAGCTCGTCCGCATAGTCCGTGATTTTCCAGAACCATTGTTCGAGCGCGCGCTGCTCCACCGGCGTCGTTTCATGGCGCCAGCAGCACCCGTTCACGACCTGCTCATTGGCCAGGACCGTCCCGCACTCCGGACACCAGTTGACTAGCGCCCTCTTGCGATAGGCCAGGCCGCGCTCCAGCATTTTCAGAAAAAACCACTGATTCCAGCGATAATATTCCGGCTCGCAGGTGGTGACTTCGAGGCTCCAGTCATAGGCGAAGCCCATGCGATTCATCTGCCGCGTCATCTCGGCGATTCTCGCCAGCGTCCAGTCGCGGGGATGCGCGCCGCCTTTAATCGCGGCATTTTCCGCGGGCAATCCGAACGCGTCCCAGCCCATCGGATGCTGCACGTTGTAACCGCGCATCCACATATAACGAGCCAGCGCGTCGCCGATCGAGTAATTGCGCACGTGCCCCATATGCAGCCGCCCGCTGGGATACGGAAGCATCTCGACCACGTAATATTTGGGTGCGGCAGGTTTGCTTAAATCGGTGTTTTGGTCGGCGCGGTAAAGGTCCGCGTCCGTCTTGCTGACCGCAAGCCAGCGCTCCTGCCACTTCAACTCGATTTGATTGTGGTCGTAAACTTTTTCTTCCATAGGCTTTTCAGCGTGTCGAGGTTCCGTTGCTCGTCGCCGTCTTCATCCACCGGCGTTTCAAGAATGAAGGCTTTTTGGCGAAGCTTCGGGTGGGTAAGAAGGCGACGAAACCCGTTTAATCCAATATAACCTTCGCCGATGTGTTCATGCCGGTCGACGTGCGATCCCAGCGGCGCCTTCGAATCGTTGGCATGAATCACGCGCACATGCTCGAGCCCCAGAATCCTGTCCGCCTCGGCAATGGTCTTCTTCAGCCCTTCCTCGGTCGCGATATCGTAGCCCGACACCAGCAAGTGGCACGTATCCAGGCAGAAGCCCACGGGAAGATGCGTCATCTGCGCCGCATATTCGCGGATCGCGTGCAGCTCTTCGAAACGCCCTCCGATCTGCGCGCCCGCACCCGCCGTGCATTCCACCAGCAGCATCAGCTTGTCGAAGACCAACCCATCCGCCGCGGCCGCCACTCCTTGGAGGAAATGAAAAATCCCTTCTTCGACGGTGTGCCCCTTGTAATTCCCCGGATGCGCCACCAGATACTCCGCGCCCATGGCGATGCCGCGGACCAGTTCCCCGCGAAACGCCTCAATCGACTGCTTGCGAATCCCTTCGTTCGCCGACGCCAGGTTGATCAGGTAATTGTCGTGAATCACCAGCGGCGTCAGATCGAATTTCTCGCGTGCCGCGTTCAGCAGCTTGATCGCGGGCGCGCTCGGCGCCGACGCCTTCCACTGGCGCGGGCTGGATGAAAAAATCTGAAAAGTGTTCGCGCCCAGCTCCGCCGCCGTGATCGCCGACCGTTCCAGCGCCCCCGCAATCGACGTATGCAGCCCGATTCTCACGAGTGAAAATCTTTAACCCAGGCGTGTTTTTTCAATTTTTCCAAAACCTCATGCGAAAGCCCGCCTAAGTCCGATACCGAGCAGCTCGACTCCACCGTGCGCACCTTGCGCATCCCCGGAATCACCGTCGAAACCGCCGGATGCGACAGGCAGTAGCGCAGCGCGATCTCCGGCAGCGAGCCTTCCACACCCACCAAATCTTTCTGCAACGCGCTCACATGATCGACAACCTGCTTCTTCCGGTCGCGCCCTCGAAAGTACGAGTCGCGAAATTCGCCCTTCTCGAACACCGTGTCTTCCGTGATCGTCCCGGTAAGCGCGCCCTCGTCGAGCGGCACCCGCGCCAGCACGCCGACGTTATGTTCGAGCGCCAGCGGCAAAAGATTCGCGTTAGGAGCCTGATCGAAAATGTTGTACACCACCTGCACCGAATCGCACAGTCCGGTGCGAATCAGCGCGAGCCCCGAATCCGGATCGCCCGCGTTCAGCGACACGCCCACCGCCTTCGCCTTCCCCGATTTCTTCAAATCCTCGAACGCCCGCTTCCATTCATCCCGATCCGTCCACTCCGTGTTCCACACATGAAGCTGCTGCAAGTCGACCGCGTCCAGTTTCAGATTGCGCAGGCTTTCCTCAGTCGACCGGATCACGTAATCGTACGGAAAAACGTCTTCAATCCCGATGCCGCTCCGCGCCGGCCACTTCCCGTTCATCGGCGGCACTTTCGTCGCGACGTAAACTTTACCTGTCGCCGACCTTACGATCTCGCCCACCAGTTCCTCGCTGTGCCCGCCACCATAGGCCAGCGCGGTGTCGATAAAATTGACTCCCAGCTCCAGCGCGCGACGCAGCGCCGCCCGCGATTCCTCGTCCGATCCTCCCATCCACTGCTTACCGCCGATGCCCCAGGCCCCAAATCCGATGTCACTGATCTCGATGCCGGTGCGTCCAAGTTTTCGATAGCGCATTCTTTCATAATAAGGGTAGGTGGCATTATGCTTTTGCGCGTCGCGCTCTATCTGATGATCGCCGCCGCGGCCTTCGGCGGAACCGTCCGTCTCTACCTCAAGGACGGCACCTACCAGGTGGCCACCGAATATAAGGTCCTCAAGGACCGCGTCAGCTACATGAGCGCCGAACGCGGGGAGTGGGAGGAAATCCCGCTCCAGCTGGTCGATCTCGAGCGCACCAAGAAGGAAGCCGTGGAGCTGGAGGAGCAGCTCAAGGCCGACGCCAAGTCTCAAGCCGAGGAGGACGCGGCCGAGCGCCTGGCGGTGAAAGAGGTGGAGGAGATCCCTCCTGAGCCCGGCGTCTATTACATCCACAACAACAAGCTGGAGCCGGTCAAGGTCGCCGAATCGAAAATCGTCAACAACAAACGCCGCCAGGTGCTGAAGGTTCTCTCGCCGATTCCGATGGTCTCCGGCAAAGCCACCTTGGAGATCGACGGAGATTCCTCATCCAGGGAAATCGCAGAAAAGCGGCCGGAATTTTTCTTCCGCTTGTCCACCTTTGAGCGCTTTGGCATCGTCAAGGTGACGCCCACCAAGAAAGGCTCCCGCGTGGTTGAGAACATAGAGATCATTCCCGTATCGAAGGAAATCGGGCAGAAGCTCCTGGAGGTGGACTCCTTCAAGAAACAGGAAGGCGACAACGTGTACCGGATCTGGCCCCAGAAAGATATGGAGCCCGGCGAGTACGCGCTGGTCGAATACACCGAAGGGACCGACAGCATCAACACGCAGGTGTGGGATTTCAAAATCGTGTCACAGTAGACAGATGGTTCCGCTCCTCGCCCTGCTGCTTGCCGCCGACTTTCGCGAACACGTCATTGCCACCGATCTCAAAGGCGGCTATCAGGTCGTGGCAGCCGATCTCAACGGCGACGGCAAGCCGGATCTGATCGCGCTCGCGACGCAGATGAATGAGCTCGTGTGGTTCGAAAATCCCACTTGGGAGCGCCACGTGATCGCCTCCGGCCTCACCGGCATGATCAACCTGGCAGTTTGGAATAATCAAATCGTCCTCGCCTACGGCTTCACCATGCAGGCCGCCACCAGCAAGGGCATCGTCGCCGTGCTGAAGCCCAACGGCGATCCGCGCCAGCCCTGGACCCTCACCGAAATCGATCGCCTGCCGACCTCGCATCGCATTAGATGGGCGAATTTTGACGGCTCGCCGGTTGCGGTGAATGCTCCGCTCATCGGCCTCAACGCCGTTGCTCCCGATTATCGCGATCACGTCCCGCTGGTCTATTACAAACCGGGCGAATGGAAACGCATCGAGATCGCCCACGACAACGAGGGCATTCAACACGGCATCACCATCGTCGATTGGGACGGCAAAGGCCGCGACTCGATCCTCACCAGCTCCTTCTCGGGAATCGATATCTACCGCTGGGTCAAGGACAAGTGGACCCGCACCGAAATCTCGAAAGGCAATCCCGAGCCCTGGCCCAAAAGCGGAACCAGCGATCTCGCCGTCGGCCATACCGGCAAGCAGCGCTTCCTCGCCACCATTGAACCCTGGCACGGCAATCAGGTCGTCGTCTACGTCGAGCATCGCGGCCAGTGGCGTCGCGAAGTCATCGACGATTCGCTGCTCGACGCCCATACCATCGTGACCGCGGACCTGGACGGCAACGGACGCGACGAAATCATCGCTGGCATGCGCGGCAAGCCCTATCAGGTGTTGATCTATTCCCGCGCCGATAACGAATCCCGCCGCTGGACCCGCCAAGTGCTCGACACCGGCGGCATGGCTGCCGCCGCCTGCACCGCGGTCGACTTAAACGGAGACCATCGCATCGACCTGGCCTGCATCGGCAGCGCGACGACGAACCTCAAGTGGTATGAAAATGTGGGGCAGCATAATATGAAATAAATGCGCGCCCTCCGCTATTCTCTCCGCAGCCTGGCCCGCAATCCCGCGTTCTCCGCCGTGATCGTGCTGCTGCTCGCCTTCGGAATCGGCGCGAACACGCTCATCTTCACCGCGGTCGACGTCCTGCTTCTGCGCGATCTCCCCGTCGACCACCCCGAACAACTGGTGAGGCTCGAAGAAGTACACCCCAGCGGCTTTCGCAGCCCGATTCCCGAGTTCCCCGATTTTTATCGGCCCCTCCTGCACGAGCGCGCCAATAGTTTCAGCGAAGTTTTCTCCACCGGCGATCTCGACATGTCGTTTCAGGCCGGCAGCCGCGTCGAAAACGTCTCGGCAAAAGTGGTCTCCGGCAATTACTACCGTGCGCTCGGAGCCCGCGCCGAAATCGGCAGAACCATTACAGAGGACGACGATCGCGCGGGCATGCCCTATCCCGTCGTGCTCAGCCATTCATTCTGGCGTCGCGCGCTCGGCGGCCAGGCGAACGTGCTCGGTCAATCGATTCGCCTCCGCGGCGTTCCCTTCACCATCATCGGCGTGATGCCGCGCAGTTTCCGCGGCCTCGATGTTGAAGGCGGGCCCGATGTCGCGATCCCGGTCTCTGCCTACTATCTGTGGACCACCAGGAATACCGGCGGCGCCCCCGTGCAACTTTATTTCCGGTTACGGCCGCACGCCGCGCCCGCGCAAGCGATCGCCGAACTCCAAACCCTCCGCCCGGCCATCGTGGACGCGGAACTGGAGCGAGCCGACCCGCCGATGACCGGGCAACAGAAGGAGGAGTTTCTCACCAGTCGGAACGCGACCCGCCTTGATCTCACACCCGTCTCCCGCGGCGTCTCGAAACTACGCAAACAATTCGCCGTAGCCGTCGAAGTCCTGATGGGAGCCGTCGGCGTGCTCCTGCTGCTGGTCTGCGCGAACATCGCCGGCCTGATGCTGGCCCGTGGCGAAGCCGCGCGCAAGGAAATCGCCGTGCGGCTCAGCCTCGGCGCGACCCGCTTCACCGTCGCGTCGCAATTGCTCGCCGACGCCCTGGTTCTCTCCATCCTCGGCGCGGCCGGCGCGATGCTGATCGCCCGCTGGGGAGGCTCCGTGCTGCTCGCCTATCTTCCCTCGCGCCGGCCCCTGACTCTCGAACTCACGCCCGACGCCCGCGTCCTCGCCTTCGCCGCCGGCGCCTGCATCGCGACCGCTCTCGCCGTCAGCATTGTCCCCGCGCTCCACTTATTTCGCGCCGATCTGACCGGCCTTATGGGACGCGGAGGACCACGCCAGCGCCGCTCCCACGCCGGCATCGCTTTGGTCGCTCTGCAAGTCGCCCTCTCCACCATGCTGCTGATCGGCGGAGCCGCGCTCGTGCGGACCCTCGATCATTTACGGTCCACCGACGCCGGCGTCAGCCGTCGCAACCTGATCGCCATGGTCGTCAATCCCCGCATGGCGGGCGTCAAAACGCCGGAGATGAAAGCCACGATCGAAGACATGCTGCGCCGCGCCAAAGCGCTCCCCGGCGTTGACGGAGCCACTCTGGCTTTGATGCCCCTCATGCGCGGCATCGGCATGAAGAACTCCGTTCAACCCACCGGCGTCCCCATTAAAACCGCGGATTTCTTGAACACGAGCATGAACCGGGTGAGCTTCGGCCACTTTGAGAATGTAGGCATCCGGCTCTTGGCCGGACGCGACTTTCGCCCTGCCGATGTGGATGTTCAGAAGCCTCTCCCGGTGATCGTCAGCGAAAGCTTCGTGCGCCGGTTCTTTCCCCACGTCGACCCGATCGGACAAACGTTTGGAACCGGCGTGAACACCGTGGCCGGCGCCGACGACGTGATTATCGGCGTCGTCTCCGATACCAAGTACCGCTCCATGCGCGAAGATCCGCAGCCGGTCTGGTATTACCTGATCGAAAGGGACTTGGTGAATGTCGATTACATGGGCGTGACGCTGCACGTCCGCACCAGCGCCCCGCCCGGCGTCGTCATCGCCGAACTGCGCGCCATGCTGGCGAGCATCGGCCCCGGCATCGCCCCTTCTGAAGTCGCCACCGTCGACCAGGACATCGAAACCTCTCTCTGGCAGGAGCGTCTCATCGCCGCGCTCGCGTCCGTCTTCGCCATCGCCTCAGCCGTCCTGGTCGCCATCGGACTCTACGGAATGCTCGCCTATGCGATCGCCCGCCGCACCCGCGAAATCGGCATCCGCATGGCCCTCGGCGCGCGTCCCGCGCACATGATCGAAATGATCTCGCGCGACGTGATCCTCAGCGTCGGCCCCGGCCTCATCCTCGGCATGGCCGTCTACGCCTCCTGCGCCCGCGTCATTTCGCCGGTGCTCTACGGCGTGCGCCCCATGGACGCAATCTCCATCTCGATCTCGATCGCGCTGATCGCCTTCGTCGCCGCCGTGGCCGGATTCGTCCCCGCCCGCCGCGCCATCGCCATCGCCCCGTCGGAAGCCCTGCGCCAAGACTAAGCGATTACTTCAATATCCCCCGAATCCGTCTCCACCGCCACCACGGACCCGCCGCCGCGCACGTCGCCCTCCAGTTCGTGACGCGACAACCTCTGCCGCGTCATCACCGGCAGCTCCACCCGCCCGTTATCCGTGCGCGCGCGAATGCTATACCCGCCAGTCTCGGCAAGCCGCACCCGGATGCGGCCCGAGTCGGCCTGCGCGCACACTGCCGCGACCTTCGTCTGCGACAGCCGGATGTCGCCCGAATCCGTCTCGGCGTCGATCGTGCCCTCCACCTCCAGCGCCTCGATATGCCCCGAATCGGTGCGCGCGTCCACCGCGCCTTTCACGCCGCGGATGTGGATGCCGCCGGAGTCGCAGCTCGCCCGCACGTCGGAGCCGATCCACTCGATGTTGATCTCGCCCGAATCCGTCTCGCACTCCACCGGCCCGTCGACTCCTTCGATGCGAATGTCTCCCGCATCGGCCAGCGCGCGGATCTCCGTGTCGGCGGGCGCCGTGATCTCCACCAGCAGATTGATGCCGCGCAGCAGCCAGCGGTCCGTCACATCCCCGATCCCGATCTCATTCCCTTCTTGCCTCACCGGCGGGTCCACCTCGATCCTGCGAATTCTTTCCCCCGGCGCGCCACCCACGAACAAACCCATGAACACCGGGGATCGCGCCCGCAGCACGCCCCGCACCCGCACCGAGCCCGCTTCGCCGCGCATCACCCGGATGACGCCCGAATTGACGCTCACGTCCAGGCTCACCCGTCCCGTCACCGTCAGCGTCCGTTCGAAGGTTCCTTCCATCCGTTCGCGTGTGGGGTTCATTGCAATCGAGCATATCCGATCGCCTCCGCGCCCCGCGCCTGGAAACCGGCGAATGCCGGGATTAGTGGCATGAATGACGCGTGTTACTCTGAAAAAAGTATGGTGAGATTTCTGCTCGCCCTGGCGCTCATCGCCAGCGCCGTCGAGTGCTCCGCCGCCTGCACCCCGGCGGTATCCTGTTGCCACCATCACAAACCGGTGACGCCTCACTGCCAGGAACTCGCCCCCGCCGCCATAGTGCAGCCTTTCATAGTCAACGCGTCGTTTTCCACCGAGCCTGTCGACACCCCATTCGTCGCCGCCGCACCAGCTTCCCAAAATATCGCAGTAGCGTCCGACCAATCCATTCCATCAGCAAGATCCCGCCGCGTCCTAAGAATCTGATCACCGCTCACCCCCGCCACTGAACCGCCATGCGTAAGCATGCGGACATTCGCAAATGATCAGCCGCGCCACATATACGCGGAATTCTAAAACGCGTCACTCATAAGCGCAAATTTTCGCGGGTCATTTTATACACGCGTAATTTATAAACTCTCAACTAACTACCGAGCCGCGACCACAGGGAGCGGTTTCTTCCGGAGCCTCCGTGAAAGCACTCGCATTTGGACTAACGCTAGCCACGCTAGCCGCCCAGGACACGCAAATGCCAGGTATGCAGATGCCAGGTATGAACATGCCCGGCATGAACATGCCCATGCCCGACATGACCCCCGCCGCTATGTCGCTGATGAACCTCGCCACCGGCACCTCCGCGAACCCCGCGTCCTGGCCCATGCCCATGCTCATGACCCACTTCGGCTCCTGGAACGCGATGCTCATGGGCACCGCCTTCGTCGCCGACACGCAGCAATCCGGCCCGCGCGGCGGCGACAAGCTTTATTCGACCAACTGGTTCATGGGCTCGGCCGAACACCGCGCCGGCGCGAAAGGCGCCTTCCAGGCCGACCTCATGCTCAGCCTCGAACCCGCCACCATCACCGGCGAGCGTTACCCCGAGCTCTTCCAGACCGGCGAGACCGCCTACGGCCGTCCCCTATTTGACGCCCAGCATCCGCACAATTTCATCATGGCCCTGGGCTTTCATTACGCCTACGAAATCGCCGAGGACACCACCTTCCTCGCCTACTTCGCTCCCGTCGGCGACCCCGCGCTCGGACCCGTCGCCTATCCCCACCGCGCCTCCGCTGGCGAACTCCCGGAGGCGCCGCTGTCCCATCACTTGCAGGACTCGACCCACATCGCCGACGACGTCGTGACCGTCGGAATCGCCCACAAAAAGTTGACGCTAGAAGCGAGCGGCTTCCACGGCGCCGAGCCGGGCGAGAATCGCTGGATCATCCAGCAGGGCGCCATCGACTCGTGGTCCACGCGCCTCTGGTATTTCCCC